>JAURXG010000574.1 GCA_030654555.1 Aquabacterium sp. | reverse complement strand
ATCACCAGCGTCGACCGCGACGACCTGCGCGACGGCGGCGCGGGCCACTTCGTCGACTGCATCCGCCAGGTGCGCGCGCTGTCACCGGCCACCCGCATCGAGATCCTGGTGCCCGACTTCCGCGGCCGCGACGACCGCGCGCTCGAGATCCTGAAGGCCGCGCCGCCCGACGTGATGAACCACAACCTCGAGACCGCGCCGCGCCTGTACAAGGAAGCGCGCCCCGGCAGCGACTACGCCTTCAGCCTGAACCTGCTGAAGAAGTTCAAGGCCCTGCACCCCGAGGTGCCGACCAAGAGCGGCCTGATGGTCGGCCTGGGCGAGACCGACGACGAGATCCTGGCGGTGATGCGCGACATGCGCGAGCACGACATCGACATGCTCACCATCGGCCAGTACCTGGCGCCCAGCGGCCACCACCTGCCGGTGCGCCGCTACGTGCATCCCGACACCTTCAAGCGGTTCGAGGCCGAGGCCAAGGCGATGGGCTTCACCCACGCCGCCGTGGGGGCGATGGTGCGCAGCAGCTACCACGCCGACCAGCAGGCCGCGGGCGCTGGGGTGGGCCACACGCTCTGAAGCAAGGGCGCCGGGGGGCGCCGATCAGCCCTCGGCCAGCAGCTTCTCGACCAGCGTGTGCAGCGCCGCGAAATCCGGCGCGCCGACGTAGCGCTTGACGATCTCGCCGCGCTTGTTGATCAGGAAGGTGGTGGGCGTGATCTTCACGTCGCCGAAGCCCTTGGCGATGGCACCGGTGTTGTCGATCGCCACGTCGAAGGGCAGCTGGCGCGACTGCGCATAGTTGGCCACGTAGGCGGGCGGGTCGTAGCTCATCGCCACGGCCAGGGTCTGGTAGCCCTTGGCGCGGTATTTCTGGTGCGTGGCCACCAGCGCGGGCATCTCGGCCACGCAGGTGGCGCAGCTGGTGGCCCAGAAGTTGACCAGCACCACCTGGCCGCGCAGGTCGCTGGTGCGCTGCTGCCGGCCGTCGAGCAGCGTGTAGGTCACCTGCGGCGCCGGCGTGGTGGCCGCGCCGCCGCCGAGCAGGTAAGCGCCCGCCGCCACGACGGCGGCGCCGACGATCACGGCAGTGGCAAGATGGCGGCGGGACAACGACATGGTGGAGGCCTTCGATGCAGCGCCGTCAGTTTACGTCAGGGGTGTTTTTCACCGGGCTGGCCGGGTGGGGCCCGGTGTGGGCGTTGGCGCTCAGCGAAGCCGACGCCGCGCAGGGCGTGCGCACCGCGCTCGAGCGCGGCGCCATCGCCGCGGTGGGCCTGCTGGGGCGCACCGACGGCTTCCACGGCAACCCCAAGGTGCGCATCCCGCTGCCGGGCATCCTGGAAGACGCGGCCAAGCTGCTGAAGGCCACCGGCCAGCAGAAGAAGGTGGATGAGCTGGTCACCGCGATGAACCGTGCCGCCGAGGCCGCCGTGCCGCAGGCGCGCACGCTGCTGGTCAACACCGCCAAGTCGATCAGCGTCGACGACGCGGTGAAGATCGTGCGCGGCGGCGAGACCTCGGTCACCGACTACTTTGCCGGCAAGACCCGCCAGCCGCTGGGCGTGCAGTTCCTGCCCATCGTCACCAAGGCCACCGAGAAGGTGGCGCTGGCCGACAAGTTCAACGCGGTGGCCGGGCGGGCAGCCAAGCTGGGGCTGCTCAAGGGCGACGATGCCAACATCCAGCGTTATGTCACCGGCAAGGCGCTGGACGGCCTGTACCTGATGATCGGCGAGGAAGAGCGCAAGATCCGGCGCGACCCGATCGGCACCGGCAGCGCCATCCTGCGCAAGGTGTTCGGCGGCTGAGGTGCCGCAAGGCCGTCGCCAGGTCAGAGCTGTCGGCGGCGTGCCATCTCCAGCGTGATCATCGAGGGCAGCATGCGGCGCAGGCCGTCGGCGCCCAGGCGGGTGACCGATTCGGGCGTGCCGTCGCCCATCTCGCAAAGCTGGCCGCTGGGCAGCACCTCGATCATCGCCACGCCGGTCAGCAGCTTGGACAGCCGCACGCGCAGGGCCCACAGCGCGTCGCCGTCGAACGACGATTCGTAGACCAGCAGCTGCGGCGCGCCGCCCTCGCAATACTGGGCCGCGGCCGAGACGGTGGACACGTAGTCGATCAGCAGGTCCTGCCCCTGCAGCGCCTCGCGCAGGCCCTGCCGCGTCTCGCGCCGCGCGGCCAGCACCAGCACCTGGCTGCCGGCCAGCGAGGGCACCGACGCATGCGCGGCCGACAGGTCGACGGCGCTGGCGCCCTCGAGCGTCACGTTGATGGTGTGCTGGAACTCCAGCGTCAGCGTGCTGTGACTGCTGCTGTCCTGGCGGCGCACGCTGACGCCGGCGATGTGCGCGGTGTACTGCAGCAGCAGCCAGTCCAGGGTGTCGAGGCGGCTTTCGCGAAAGGGGCCCGGCGTCGCGGCGTCGGTGGTGGCCTCGGGGGCCTGATCGGCCGGCTGGTGGGCGAAGTGGCAGGCGACGCGGGCGTGCGCCGGCCAGGGCTTGATGTCCAGTCGCCACTCGACACCGGCCTGCGCATGGGCGCCGCTCCAGTCGGCGGCCGCCAGCAGCACCGCGTGCACCAGGCTCGCGTCGCCCATCACCTCGGCCACGCCGAGTGCCGCGCGCCCGCCCATCGGCGCGCCGGGGTGCTGCTGTGCCTGGTCGTCCAGCACCTGGCGCAGCAGGTCGGCCAGGTCCAGGCGCTCCATGTGCTGGCGCACGTCGCCGCTGGCAAAGCGGGCGATCTGCTGGCCGCGCAAGCCCACGCGGCGGGCGTCGTCGATCTCGGCGCGCAGGGCCTGCAGGCCGGACCGGTCGATGCGGCCGCTGCTGGCCAGCGCCAGCACCCGGTCCAGCGCGGCGGTCAGCGGCACCGCCACCTCGGCCGCCATGCGCGCCATCACGACGCCCAGGGTCGGCATGGCGTTGGCGTCAGCGTGCGGCACGGGGCTTTCAGCAGAGGGCATGTGGCTCAGTTCGGCTAGGTTCATGGGGCTGTGTGCGTCCGTGCAGGGCGCGAGGCGACCTGGGGGCGGCGTTGTTGTGGGGCGGATGTTGCCCCGGCTGATCGGTCGAATTGGTAACGTTTTCATGGCCGGTTCTGCCGTCGTGACATGCATCACGGCAACCTTGCACGAAAGCGGCCGGGATAATCGAGCGGATGACTCAAGTTCCTGCGCGCTGCGGCCGAAAAGCGGCCCCCCCGGTCGGACAGGCGCAGGTGATCCGGCTCACGCTGCTGGCCGTGGCGCTGCTGGGTGCCTGTTCGCCGGCCCTGGATTGGCGCCAGATGCGTCCCGATGGCTGGGGCCTGGCGGTGGCGCTGCCCTGCAAGCCCGCCAGCCACGCGCGCCAGGTGCCGCTGGCCGGCGCACCGGTCGAACTGACGCTGATGGCCTGCACCGCCGAGGGCCACACCTTCGCCATCGCCTCGGCCGATCTGGCCGATCCGGCGCGCATCGGCCCGGCCCTGCAGGCGCTGGGCGAGGCGGCACGCGCCAATGTGCAAGGCGTGGTCGACGCCGAACAGCCGGCGCAGGTCAAGGGCATGACCCCGCATCCGGCCGCCAGGCTGCTGCGCCTGCGCGGGCGCCTGCCCGACGGCCAGCCGGTGGCCGAGCAGGTGCTGGTGTTCGCCCACGGCCTGCGCGTCTACCAGGCCACGCTGGTCGGGCCCCGGGCCGATGAGGCACTGGCGCGGCCCTTCTTCGACGCCATCGAGGTGCTGCGGTGAGCGGCACGCCGCTGCTGGCGGGCGCCGACACCGGGCTCACCGGTCGGCGTGCGCTGGCGATCTTCGGCGCCTTCGCCTTTGCCTACTTCTTCTCGGCGCTGGTGCGGGCCGTCACCGCCACGCTGGCACCGGTGTTCAGTGCCGAACTGGGCTTGGCCGCCGGCCAGCTGGGGTTGTTGGCGGGGGCCTATTTCCTGGGGTTTGCGGTGATGCAGCTGCCGCTGGGCAGTGCACTCGACCGCTGGGGCGCCAAGCGGGTGCTGATGGCCTTTCTGGCCGTGGCGATGCTCGGCTGTGCGGCCTTTGCCGCCGCGCGCTCGCTGGCCGACCTGCTGGTCGCGCGCTTTCTCGTCGGCGTGGGCGTGGCGGCCTGCCTGATGGCGCCACTGACCTGCTTTCGCCACCTCTACACGGTGCCGGCGCAGCTGCGTGCCAACTCCTGGATGCTGATGACCGGATCGCTGGGCATGCTGGCGTCCACGGTGCCGGTGCAGTGGTTGCTGCCGCATACCGGCTGGCGTGGCCTGTTCGTCGGGGTGACGGTGTTGCTGCTGCTGGCCGTGGCGCTGATCTGGCGGCTGGTGCCCGCCGATGCGGCGGCCCCCGCGCCAGCCGCAGGCGCGGGCGCCTCCCGCGACGGCTATCGCCAGGTCTTCAGCCACCCGGCCTTCCTGCGGGTGGCGCCGCTGGGCTTCTTTGCCTATGGCGGCATGGTCGCGATGCAGTCGCTGTGGATCGGCCCGTGGCTCACGCAGGTGGGCGGCCAGAGCCCGGCGGCCGCCGCGCAGGGGCTGTTCCTGGTCAATCTGGCGATGCTGGTGGCCTTCCTGTGCTGGGGCCTGGTGATGCCGCGGCTCATCCGGGTCGGCTGGGCGGGCGAGCGGCTGATCGCGCTGGCCTGGCCGGCGGGCGTGTTGTGCCTGGTGCTGATCGTGGTGCTGGCCGAGCGGGCGCCGGCCTGGCTGTGGGCGCTGTGGTGCGTCAGCACCAGCGTGGTGTCGTTGGCGCAGCCGGCGGTCGGGCAGGCCTTCCCGGCGGCGCTGGCGGGCCGAGCGCTGTCGGCCTTCAACCTGATGATCTTCGCCGGCGTGTTTGCCATCCAATGGGGCATCGGGTTGGCCATCGACGCGCTGCGGGCGCAGGGCATGGGCGTGGTGCCGGCCTATCAACTGGCGTTTGCAGGCTATGCCGCGGCCTGCGCGTTGTCGTTCCTTTGGCTCAATGGCTGGCACTGGCAGCGCGCGCGTGGCCGGCTGCACGGTGTTGCGCGCCCATAATGAGGGCCCCATCCCATGCGCTCCCGATGCCCGGTCTCTTCATCATCGCCCATGCCCCGCTCGCCAGCGCATTGCGCGACACCGCGATGCACGCCTTTCCCGAGGCGGCCCTGGCGATCGCGGTCTACGACGTGCCCCCAGGGGCCAGTGCCGAGGTCTACGAAGCCGAAGCCGCCGCGCGACTGGTTGCGCTGGGCACCGCCGAGACGCTGATCCTGACCGACGTCTTCGGCGCCACACCCTGCAACATCGCCAAGCACCTGGCCGAGCGGCCTGGGGTGCGGGTGGTGGCTGGCGTCAACGTGCCGATGATCTGGCGCGCGCTCAATTACCGTCAGAAGCCGCTGGACGAAATGGTGACCCTGGCCGTTGCAGGTGCCAGCCAGGGCGTCATGACCGTGGCCGTCTCCCCACCCCAGAACCAGGCGCAGAAGCCCGCCAGCCATGATCCGATCGACCGCCACCATCAGCAATAAGTTGGGGCTGCACGCCCGGGCCTCGGCCAAGCTCACCAAGCTGGCCGGCGGGTTCCAGAGCGAGGTGCACCTGTCGCGCAATGGCCGCCGCATCAACGCCAAGAGCATCATGGGCGTGATGATGCTGGCCGCCGGCCAGGGCAGCGAGGTCGAGATCGAGACCGACGGCGCCGACGAGCAGGCCGCGATGGACGCGCTGCTCGCGCTGATCAACGACAAGTTCGGCGAGGGCCAGTAGGTCGGCAAGCCACTCGGCCCGCGGCACCTGCGGGTGGGTGCTGCCGCGTCGCTGGAGCGTCCGATGCGGCGGCGCTGCTAAAGTGGGCCGATGAGCATCCAGATGTTCGGCTTGCCGGTGTCGCGTGGCGTGGCCATCGGCCGCGCCGTGCTGGTGGCGTCCAGTCGGGTGGATGTGGCGCACTACTTCATCGAGCCCGACCACGCGGGCGCCGAGGTGGCCCGCCTCAAGCACGCGCGCGACACGGTGGCCACCGAGCTGACCACCCTCAAGCACGAGCTGCCGGCCGAGGCGCCCACCGAACTGGCGGCCTTGCTCGACGTGCACCTGATGCTGCTGCACGACCCGATGCTGGCGGACGCCACCCGCCACTGGATCGAGACCCGGCACTACAACGCCGAATGGGCTCTCACCGCCCAGACCGAGGTGCTGGCGCGCCAGTTCGACGAGATGGAGGACGACTACCTGCGCGAGCGCAAGGCCGACGTCGAGCAGGTGGCCGAGCGCGTGCTGCGTGCGCTGGCCAAGGAGGAGGCCCTGCTGCCCCAGGTGGCGCATGCGCGCGACTTCGGCGGCGAAGACCCGCTGGTGCTGGTGGCCAACGACATCGCACCGGCCGACATGCTGCAGTTCAAGGGCAGCGTGTTCAAGGGTTTCGTCACCGACGTGGGGGGGCGCACCTCGCACACGGCGATCGTCGCGCGCAGCATGGACATCCCGGCCGTCGTCGGCGCCCGCGAGGCCAGCCGGCTGGTGCGCCAGGACGATTGGCTCATCATCGACGGCGATGCCGGCGTGGTGGTGGTCAACCCCACGCCCATCGTGCTGGAGGAATACCGCTTCCGCCAGCGCCAGAGCGAACTCGAGCGCGCACGGCTGAACCGCCTGCGGCACATGCCCTCGGTCACGCTGGATGGGCAGGCGGTGGAATTGCTGGCCAACATCGAGCTGCCCGGCGACGCCGCCAACGCCTTGGAGGCCGGGGCCGTCGGTGTGGGGCTGTTCCGCAGCGAGTTCCTGTTCATGAACCGCAATGGCGAGTTGCCCGACGAGGACGAACAATTCGAGGCCTACCGAGGCGCGGTGGCGGCCATGGCGGGGCTGCCGGTCACGATCCGCACCGTCGACATCGGTGCCGACAAGCCGCTGGACCGCATGGCTGCGCACGAGTTGCGTCACGAGCATGCGCTCAATCCGGCACTGGGCCTGCGGGCGATCCGCTGGAGCCTGTCCGAGCCGGCGATGTTCAGGCAGCAGTTGCGGGCCATTCTGCGGGCCAGCGCCTACGGCAAGGTGCGTGTGCTGATCCCGATGGTGGCGCACCGCAGCGAGATCCTGGCCACCCTGGACGCCCTGGCGCGGGCACGGCAACAGCTGCGCGATGCCTGCGTCGCCTTCAACGACATCGAGATCGGCGCCATGATCGAGGTGCCTGCTGCGGCGATGACCATGCCGCTGCTGCTGCAGCACTTCGACTTCGTGTCCATTGGCACCAATGACCTGATCCAGTACACGCTGGCGATCGACCGCGCCGACGAGGCGGTGGCGCATCTCTACGACCCTTGGCATCCGGCCGTGCTGCACCTGATCGCGGACGTCGTGCGCCAAGCACTGGCAGCGGGCAAGCACGTCAGCGTGTGCGGCGAAATGGCCGGCGACACCGCCTTCACCGACCTGTTGTTGGGGCTGGGCTTGCGCAGCCTGTCCATGCACCCCAGCCAGATCGCCTCCGTCAAGCAGCGGGTGCTGCGCGCGGACACGGCGCGACTGGCCCGATTGGCGCAGGCCACGATCGGGAGCGCAGACCCGGCCGCCACCTGGACCAGCCTGCAGGAGCGTCACGCGCAGCGCAGCCCGACTGCGGCGCCCTGACTGCCTCGTCATCGCACTCCTCGTGCTGATGCTGATTGGCTGATCGCGCGCCAAGGTAGGCGGTGCGCCAGGGCAAGCCGATCAGCAGGCACCAAGGGCCAGCTCATCACGCCACGACAAGCGCATCGAATCGATGAGGCAGCGCGCATCGGGCGCACGGCACGGCGGCAGACCCACCGGCCTGTCGGCGACGGGCCACGGCAGCTGCTGCGCACCTTGCACGGCAGACTTTTTTCACGAGACTCGCCAACCGATGCGCCACGACAGGAATTGGATGCTATAGTCGTGGGCTTCGCTGATCAGAACCGCTCCAGACAGGAACCAGCCAGATCAGCGGGGTGAGCAGAAAATAAAGGGTTTACACGGTCTGAAAGACGTGCCAGAATCCAAGGCTCAGCGCGAAACAGATCGGCAACGAACTGCAAGCGCAAAGAAAGACCAAGCGGTTGACAAGGTTATCTAGTTAATACATAATCCCGCTTCTTTGTTGTTAGCTGCAAAAGCAGTAGGCAACAAGCTCTTTAAAAATCAACAGCCGATAAGCGTGGGCGTTAGAAGGCGAGTGCCAAGACGAGTTGGTGGTACCGAAAGGTATTGCTGAGGAGTCGAGGTCTCATGGACCTTAAACGCTCACTGAATTGAATTTTCATGCAAGTGAAGTTCACTTCAATTCTTTGAGTAATTTATCAAGATCGAACTGAAGAGTTTGATCCTGGCTCAGATTGAACGCTGGCGGCATGCCTTACACATGCAAGTCGAACGGTAACGCGGGGCAACCTGGCGACGAGTGGCGAACGGGTGAGTAATATATCGGAACGTGCCCAATAGTGGGGGATAGCCCGGCGTAAGCCGGATTAATACCGCATGAGACCTGAGGGTGAAAGCGGGGGACTCGCAAGAGCCTCGCGCTATTGGAGCGGCCGATATCAGATTAGGTAGTTGGTGGGGTAAAAGCCTACCAAGCCGACGATCTGTAGCTGGTCTGAGAGGACGACCAGCCACACTGGGACTGAGACACGGCCCAGACTCCTACGGGAGGCAGCAGTGGGGAATTTTGGACAATGGGCGCAAGCCTGATCCAGCCA
>JAURXG010000567.1 GCA_030654555.1 Aquabacterium sp. | reverse complement strand
ACCCCGCCGGCATCCTGGCCGAGCACCGCCATTGCCGCTACGAGGCGGCGCTGTTCGACGTCTCGCACATGGGCCAGCTCAAGCTGCTGGGCGACGCGGCCGCCGCCGCGCTGGAAACCCTGGTGCCGCAGGACATCATCGACCTGCCGGTGGGCAAGCAGCGCTACGCCTTCTTCACCAACACCGTGGGCGGCCTGCTCGACGACCTGATGGTCACGCGCCGCGCCGACCACCTGTTCCTGGTGGTCAACGCCGGCTGCAAGGCCGCCGACATCCAGCACCTGATCACCCACATCGGCCATCGCTGCACCGTGGTGACGATGCCCGACCACGCGCTGCTGGCGCTGCAGGGCCCGCATGCGGTGACGGCGCTGTCGCGGCTGAACCCCGGCGTGGCCACGCTGAGCTTCATGACCGGCGGCGACTTCATGCTGGCCGGCGTCGAGTGCTTCGTCACCCGCTCGGGCTACACCGGCGAGGACGGCTTCGAGATCTCGGTGCCGGCCGCGCAGGCCGAGGCGCTGGCGCGTGCGCTGCTGGCCGAGCCCGAGGTCAAGCCCGCCGGCCTGGGGGCACGCGACACGCTGCGCCTGGAAGCCGGCCTGTGCCTGTACGGGCACGACATCGATCAACGCACCTCGCCGATCGAGGCCGGCCTGGCCTGGGCGATCCAGAAGGTGCGCCGCCCGGGTGGCGCGCGCGCCGGCGGATACCCCGGCGCCAACGTGATCGAAGGCCACCTGGCAATGGGCACCTCGGTCAAGCGCGTGGGCCTCATCGGCCTGGAGAAGGTGCCGGTGCGCGAAGGCACCGCCATCGTCGACGCCCATGGCCACCCGCTGGGCCGCGTGACCAGCGGCACGCTGGGCCCCACCGTGCACGAGCCGGTGGCCATGGCCTACCTGGCCGCCAACCACGCCGGCCTGCAGCATGAGGTGTATGCCGAAGTGCGCGGCAAGCGCCTGCCGATGCGCATCGCGCCGATGCCGTTCACGCCGCACGGCTACAAGCGCTGACCCGCTTCCCTCCCGACTTCGCCCCCAACCCCCAAGGACTGCTCATGACCACCAAGTTCACCAACGACCACGAATGGATCAACATCGAGGACCACGACGCCGCCGTCGTCGGCATCACCCTGCATGCGCAGGATGCACTGGGCGACGTGGTCTACGTCGACCTGCCCGAGGTGGGCCGCAGCTACGCCAAGGGTGAAGTGGCCGGCGTGGTCGAGTCGGTCAAGGCCGCGGCCGACATCTTCATGCCGGTCAGCGGCGAGGTGGTCGAGGTCAACGAGGCGCTGCGCGCCGACCCGGCCCTGGCCAACACCGACCCGATGGGCAACGGCTGGTTCTTCAAGGTCAAGATCAGCAACATGATGGAGTTCGACGATCTGATGGACTCGCCGGCCTACGACGCCCTGCTCAAGACGCTCTGACCCCGACACCGCCCTGAACCGAAGCCGCCCCATGCTCCAGCCTGCCCACCTGCCGCTGTCCGAACTCGAGAACCCGGCCGAGTTCGCCGCCCGCCACCTGGGGCCCGACGCGGCCGACCAGGCGCTGATGTTGTCGGCGATCGGCGTGGCCTCGCGCCGTGCGCTGATCGACGCCGTGGTGCCGCCCAGCATCGCGCGCGGCCAGGCCATGCGCCTGCCCGCGCCGGTGGGCGAGGCGCAGGCGCTGGCCGAGCTGCGCGCCATCGCGGCCAAGAACCGGGTGCTCAAGAGCTTCATCGGCCAGGGCTACCACGGCACGCATGTGCCGGGCGTCATCGGGCGCAACATCCTTGAGAACCCGGCCTGGTACACCGCCTACACGCCCTACCAGGCCGAGATCTCGCAGGGCCGCATGGAGGCGCTGGTCAACTTCCAGACCATGGTCTGCGACCTGACCGGCATGGCCATCGCCAACGCCAGCATGCTCGACGAAGCCACCGCCGCCGCCGAGGCGATGACGCTGGCCAAGCGCAGCGTGCGCAGCAAGAGCGACACGCTGATCGTCGCCGCCGACTGCCACCCGCAGACCATCGAGGTGATCCACACCCGCGCCGCGCCGCTGGGCCTGCACGTCAAGGTGGGCGACGTGGCCTCGCTGCTGGCGGTGCACGACTGCTTCGCGGTGGTCGTGCAGTACCCCGGCACCGGCGGCGCCATCGCCGACCTGCAGCCGCTGGCCGATGCCGCGCATGCCAAGCAGGCCGCGCTGATCGTCGCTGCCGACCTGCTGGCGCTGACGCTGCTCAAGCCCCCGGGCGAGTGCGGCGCCGACATCGTGGTGGGCAACAGCCAGCGCTTCGGCGTGCCGATGGGCAATGGCGGCCCGCACGCCGCCTACCTGGCCTGCCGCGACGACTACAAGCGCTCGATGCCCGGCCGGCTGGTGGGCGTCAGCGTCGACAGCCACGGCCAGCCGGCCTACCGGCTGGCGCTGCAGACGCGTGAACAGCACATCCGCCGCGAGAAGGCCACCAGCAACATCTGCACCGCGCAGGTGCTGCTGGCGGTGATGGCCAGCATGTACGCCGTCTACCACGGGCCCGAAGGCCTGAAGCGCATCGCCCGCCGCGTGGCCAGCTACACCGCGATCCTGGCGCGCGGCCTGAGCGACCTGGGTTTCGAAGTGCTCAACACCCGGGCCTTCGACACGCTGACGGTGGCCACCGGCGCGGGCACCGACGGCATCATCGCCCGCGCGCTGGCCGGCGGTGCCAACCTGCGCCGGCTGTCGGCCACGCAGATCGGCATCACGCTCGACGAGACCACCACGCGCGACGACCTGTCCGCGCTGTGGGGCTCGTTCGCCACGCCAGGCCAGCCGCTGCCCGACATCGCCGCGTTCGAGGGCGGCATGGCGCCGCTGATCCCGGCCGCGCTGCGCCGCACCAGCGACTTCCTGACGCACCCGGTGTTCAACACCCACCACAGCGAAACCGAGATGCTGCGCTACATCCGCGGCCTGTCGGACAAGGACCTGG
>JAURXG010000561.1 GCA_030654555.1 Aquabacterium sp. | reverse complement strand
GGCGTGGTGGCGGTGGCACGGGCACAGACCGTCGCAGCACCGGTCACGACGCCGGCCGCATCGCCGGCCGCAAGCTCGAAGATGGATCTCGGCGCGCGCGAGTTCAACAGCCGGTGCGCGGTGTGCCACGGTCTGGACGGCAAGGGTGGCGGGCCCTATGCCGAACAGCTCAAGCGCCGCCTGCCGGACCTGACCACGCTGGCGCGGCGCAACGGTGGTGCCTTTCCCGCCAGCACGGTCTACGCCACCATCGAGGGCGCCGGCAAGGGCCATGGCACGCGCGCCATGCCGGTCTGGGGGCTGGACTACACGATCCAGGCCGCGGAGGCCCTGCCCGAGATGCCGTACAACCAGGCCCAGTACGTGCGCACGCGCATCCAGGCGCTGGTGGATCACCTGGGCCGCCTGCAAGCCCCGTGAGCGAGGCGGGCGCCGTGCGGCTCAGCTGTTGCTGATCGCCCGCACTTCCTCGATCGCGGTCAGCCCGGCCAGCACCTTGTGGATGCCGTCCTGGCGCAGCGTGCGCATGCCTTCGTTCATGGCCACGCGCTGCAGTTCCTCGGCGCGGGCGCTGGTCTGGATCAGGTGGCGCAGCTCGCGGCTGACCACCAGCAGTTCGTGCAGGCCGACGCGGCTGGCAAAGCCCGAGTTGTCGCACTTCGGGCAACCGGGCGCATGGTGGTGCAGCAGCACGCCGTCCACGCCGTAACGCGCGGTCCACTCGTTGAGCAGGGCCTCGCGGCTGGGGCGCTGTTCGGGGTCGGGGTAGGCGTAGAGGTACTCGTCGACCAGTGCCTGCATGTCTTCCACGGTGGCCGGGCGGTGTTCCACGCAGTGCTTGCACAGCCGGCGCACCAGGCGCTGCGCCAGCACCGCCAGCAGGCTGTCGGCGAAGCTGAACGGGTCCATGCCCATGTCGAGCAACCGGGTCACGGTCTCGGGTGCGCTGTTGGTGTGCAGCGTGCTCATCACCAGGTGGCCGGTGAGGCTGGCCTCGATGGCCATCTGCGCGGTCTCGCCGTCGCGGATCTCGCCCACCATCACCACGTCGGGGTCGGCGCGCAGGAAGGCGCGCAGCGCCTTGGCGAAGGTCCAGTCGATCTTGGGATTGACCTGCACCTGGCGCAGGCCGGGCTGGGTGATTTCCACCGGGTCTTCGGCGGTCCAGATCTTGCGCTCGGGGGTGTTGATGTGGCCCAGCGCCGCATGCAGCGTGGTGGTCTTGCCGCTGCCGGTGGGGCCCACGCACAGCACCATGCCGTAGGGCCGCTCGATCACGGTCTTGAGCTTGCTCAGCGTGTCGGGCTGCAGGCCCATGCCTTCGAGCGGCATGGTCTTGGCCGAGGCCAGCAGGCGCATCACCACGTCCTCGAGGCCGTTCGCGGTGGGGATGGTGGCCACCCGCAGCTCGAGCTTGTGGCCCTGCACCCAGCGGCCGAAGTTGATCTTGCCGTCCTGCGGCTTGCGGCGCTCGGAGATGTCGAGATCGCACATGATCTTGATGCGCGCCACCAGCGCCTGGCGGTAGGTGTGCGGCAGCTCGATGTAGGGCTTGAGAACGCCGTCTCGCCGGAAGCGCACCCGCACCTTCTCGGTGTTGGGCTGGCACTCGATGTGGATGTCGGACACGCGCTGCTGCTGCGCCTCCAGGATCATGGTGTTGATCAGCCGCACCAGCGAGTTGTCGCTCTGCTCGATCGGCGTCTCGTCCTCGTGGCTGTCGTGGGACTGCTGCTGCTCCAGGTTGGCCAGCAGCTTGTTGGCGCTGTCGGCGCCCTCGTGATCCATGCTGAACGCCAGGCTCAGGTCGGCGGAGGGCTCGATGCTGTCCTTGCCCAGCCGCAGGTACACCCGCTCGATGGCCGTTGCCAGCGAACCGGCACGTGCGAGCACCGGCAGCACCTTGCACTGGGCGCTGAACTCGATCTCGTCGATGGCGTTGCGCGCCGACGGATCTTCCATCGCCACCACCAGGCGGCCGCCGCGCATCAGCAGCGGCATCGCGGGCAGCCGGCGCGCCACCGCCACCGGCAGCCGCAGCGCGGCATCGGGCTCCACCGGGAAGGCGCTCACGTCGACCATCGGGTAGCCCATCTTGCGGGCCAGCGCGGTTTCCAGGTCGGCGCGCGACACCGTGCCGCGGCTGACCAGCAGTTCACCCAGCGGTAGGCGGCGATCGCGCGATTGCAGTTGCAGCGCCTCGGCCAGCTTTTCCTCGGTGATGAAACCCAGGCCCAGCAGGGCCTCGCCGATGCGCACCATCGGCATGCGGGCCTGCTGGTCGATCGCGGTGGCCAGCTGCTCGGCACTGGTGATCTGCTGCATCGCCAGCATGTCGCCGAGCTGGCGTGCCCGCGGCAGCACGGCGGCGGCCGCTTCGACCGGCAGCGCGGCCTCGACCGGCAATTCGTCCAGGCCCATCGGCTCGGTGGCCTGGTCCTCGGTCGAGAAGTCGATCGTGTCGGCGTCGGACACCGGCCCGAACGAGGTCAGCAAGGGCCGCGGATAGAGGTTGCGCTGCACCCGGCCGGTGGCATCGACCGGCGTGAACGTGAACAGCCCGAGCGGGGTGTCGACCACGCCGACGCTGTCGATGGTCAGCGACACCCCATCGCTGAAGCGCAGGCGCAGGGGCTGCAGCAGTCGTTGCGGCAGCAGCGGCGTGGTGGCGTCGAAGGCCCCGCCCTCGGCGCTGGCCTGGGGCTCGAGCGCGCGCATCAGCGAGAGCCGGCGAAACTGGCTGAACTTCAGCGACAGCGTGCTGCGCGCCGGCGGGATCTGCACCTGCAGCTTGCCGGTGTCGCCGTCGACGCTGATCAGCCTGCCGGCGTTGATCTTGCCGCCCGGGCCTTCCAGTTCGCAGGCCTCGCCCGCGGCCAGTGCGGTGGCGACCGGGTAACCCGGCGTGGGCGGCGCGGGCCAGGTGAAGGGGGTGGCGGCGGCGGCCGCCGCGGTGGCGTGCGCGGGCAGCGCAGCGCCGCCCTCGGGGGCCAGCGGCACCAGCGACAGCGGCAGCATGGACATGTCAGACATGGCGGTTCCTAGCAGGGGCGGCAGCGACCATGCGTGCGCGTCACACGGCATGCCTGCCCTGGGGATGCTAGGGGCCTGGGGCGCCGGCCAAGGCCGGAACTGCGGGGTGTTTGGCGGGTGTTTGGCCGCCGTTCAGCGGCTCATCTGCGCCGGCAGCGCGGTGACGATGCCCGGAAACAGCCAGATCAGCGCCACCGCCGCCACCATCAGGAAGAAGAACGGCAGCGTCACGCGGGCCAGCCAGCCGATCTCGCGCTGCGTCATGCCCTGCAGCACGAACAGGTTGAAGCCCACCGGCGGCGTGATCTGCGCCATCTCGACCACCAGCACGATGAAGATGCCGAACCACACCAGGTCGATGCCCGCCTTCTGCACCGTGGGCAGGATCACGCCCATCGTCAGCACCACCATCGAGATGCCGTCGAGAAAGCAGCCCAGCACGATGTAGAACCCCATCAGCGCGGCCAGCAGCGCCACCGGCGACAGGTTCAGGCCGCCGATCCACTCGGCCAGGTGGCGGGGCAGGCCGATGTAGCCCATCGCCAGCGTCAGGAAGCTGGCGCCGGCCAGGATCATCGCGATCATGCAGTACAGGCGGGTGCCGCCCATCAGCGAGTCCTTGAAGGTGGCCCAGCTCTGCGAGCCCTGCGCCGCCGACAGCACCAGCGAGCCCAGCACGCCCACGGCGGCGGCCTCGGTGGCGGTGGCCACGCCGCTGTAGATCGAGCCCAGCACCGCGCCGATCAGCAGCACCACCGGGATCAGGTGGCGGCTCTCGTGCAGCTTCTCGCGCAGGGTCATCGGCGCGTCGGCCGGCGGCACGCGGTCGGGGTTGAGCAGCGCCCACACCACCAGGTAGCCGGAGAACAGGCTGGCCAGCAGGATGCCCGGCAACACGCCGGCCATGAACAGCTGGGCGATCGACACGTCGGCCGACACGCCGTAGACGATCATGATGATCGACGGCGGGATCAGCAGGCCCAGCGTGCCGGCACCGGCCAGCGAGCCGATGGCGATGTCGTCGGGGTAGCCGCGGCGCTTCAGCTCGGGCAGGGTCATCTTGCCGATGGTGGCGCAGGTGGCCGCGCTGCTGCCTGAGACCGCGGCGAAGATGGTGCAGCCGATCACGTTGGTGTG
>JAURXG010000556.1 GCA_030654555.1 Aquabacterium sp. | reverse complement strand
CTGCTGGCCATCATCGCCACCGGCGGTGACAGCCCGCAGACCCGGCGCCTGCCGCTGGGCAACTTCATCTTCAAGCTGCTGGCCGCGGCGGTGGCCGTGCCCTTGCTGCCGCAGGTCCATGTGCAGCTGCAGCAGCACCTGCCCGCGGTGACCGAGCAGGTGGTGGCCTTCCACCTCGGCTTCAACGGGGCGATGGCGCTGCTGTTCATCGCCTTCACCGGCGTGGTGGGCCGCCTCACCGAGCGCTGGCTGCCCACGCCGCCCGAGGCCGCCGCCGGCAACCGCAACAGCCACCTCGACCCGGTGGCGCTGGCCACGCCCAGCCTGGCCATCAGCTGCGCCGCGCGCGAGGCGCTGCACCAGGCCGACGTGGTCGAGACCATGCTGCGCGGCGTGCTGCCCGTGCTGCGCGACAACGACCTGGTGCTGGCCGAGCGCCTGCGCCAGATGGACGACAGCGTCGACCATCTCTACACCTCGATCAAGTTCTACCTCACGCAGATCTCGCGCGAGGCGCTCAGCGAACGCGAGAGCCGGCGCTGGACCGACATCGTCAGCTTCACCATCAACATGGAGCAGATCGGCGACTGCACCGAGCGCGTGCTGCTCGACATCGAGGACAAGAAGATCCGCAAGGCGCGCAGCTTCAGCGATGCCGGCATGGCCGAGATCGTGCATCTGCATGAGCGGCTGCTGGCCAACCTGCGGCTGGGCATGAGCGTGTTCCTCGACGGCCATGCACGCGACGCGCAGAAGCTGCTGGAGGAGAAGGCGCGTTTCCGCGACCTGGAGCACGAGTACGCGGCCAACCACATCGCCCGGCTGCAGGACAACACCGCGCAGAGCATCGAGACCAGCTCGCTGCACCTGGACCTGCTGTCGGAGTTGAAGCGCATCAACTCGCACATCTGCTCCATAGCCTACCCCATCCTCGAGAGCAAGGGCGCGCTCTCGGCCACCCGGCTGCGCGCCTCGCAACTCGCCGACCTCGACGAACTGTCGCCCTGACACCTGCCCCTGATCCCCATGCTGTCCATCAACGACATCGAAGCGCTGTTCCTGCAGAAGGGCCACGAGCAGTACAGCGGCGAGCCCGTCACCCAGCTGCAGCACGCGCTGCAATCGGCCACGCTGGCCGAGGCCGAAGGGGCCGACGACGAGCTGGTCACCGCCGCGCTGCTGCACGACCTGGGCCACCTGCTGCATGACCTGGGTGACGAGTTTGGGGACACCCCGACGCTGCGCGGCGTCGACGACCTGCACCAGTTCATCGCCATCCCCTTCCTGCGCGGCCGCTTCAGCGAGCGGGTACTGGGCGCCGTGCAGGGCCATGTGGATGCCAAGCGCTACCTCTGCGCCACGCGGCCGGGCTACCTGCAGGCGCTGTCGGCCGATTCGCAGCGCAGCCTGCGGCTGCAGGGCGGCGTGTTCGACGAGGTGCAGGCGGCCGCCTTCATCGCCCGCCCCGGCGCCGAAGACGCGGTGCGCCTGCGGCTGTGGGACGACCTGGCCAAGTCGGCCACGATGGCCACGCCGCCGCTGGCGCACTTCATCGGCCGCGCGCAGCGCTGCGCGCTTTGCTAGAGCCCCCGTTGCTGGCGCTGACCTGGCCGATCGTGGCCGCCGTGCTGGTGGGCGCGCTGCTGCACGCCAGCTGGAACGCGCTGGTCAAGAGCAGTGGCGACAAGCCGCTGGACACCGCGCTGGTGCACCTGCTGGGCGCCGTGGTGGCGCTGCCGCTGCTGGCCGCGGTGGGGCTGCCGGGGCCGGCGGGGTTGCCCTACATCGCCGCCTCGCTGGTGATCCACATCGGCTACTACATCGCCCTGGCCGGTGCCTACCAGCATGGCGAGTTGGGCCTCACCTACCCGATCATGCGCGGCTTCGCGCCGCTGCTGGTGGCATTGGGCAGCGGCAGCTTCCTGGGCGAATCACCCAGCGTGGCGGCCTGGGTCGGCGTGATCGGCATCACCTCGGGCGTGGCGCTGGTCGGGCTGGCGCACCCGGGCGAGGCGCTGCACCACAAGAAGGCGCTGGCCTTCGCCTTCGCCAACGCCGGCATCATCGCCGTCTACACGGTGGTCGACGGCCTGGGGGTGCGCGCCGAGGTGGCCGCTGGCGGCAGCGCGCTGCGCTACGTGATGCTGCTGTTCGTGCTGGACGGCGTGATGTACCCGCTGCTGGTGTGGCTGCGGCGTGGGCCGGCCGGGCGCGCCCACATCCTGGCCTATGCCCGGCAGCGCTGGCCGCTGGCGGCGCTGGGCGGCAGTGCGTCGATCGGCTCGTACGCCATCGCGCTGTGGGCCATGACGCGTGCCCCGGTGGCCAGCGTGGCTGCGCTGCGCGAAACCTCGGTGCTGTTCGCCGCCGTGCTGGGCACGGTGCTGCTGAAGGAGAAGTTCGGCCTGCAGCGGGCCATCGGCACCGGCGTGATCGTGGCCGGTGTGATGGCGCTGCGACTGGGCTGAACGGCTGGGCTGAACGGCTGGGCTGACCGGGGCGCCGCGGCCCGCCGCGCGTCGCCGGCCTCAGTTCACCTGCCGGTCGCGCCCTTCCCAGTACGGCGCACGCAGCGAGCGGCGCAGGATCTTGCCGGTCGGGTTGCGCGGCAACTCGGGGATCACGTCCACGCTCTTGGGCACCTTGAAGCCGGCGATGCGCTCGCGCGCCCAGGCGATCACGCTGGCCGGGTCGACGGTGTGGCCGGGCTTGGGCACGCACACCGCCTTCACCGCCTCGCCCCAGGTGGGGTCGGGCACGCCGATCACGGCCACGTCGGCCACGTCGGGGTGGCCGTAGATGGCGCTCTCCACCTCGGCGGGGTAGACGTTCTCGCCGCCGCTGATGATCATGTCCTTGACCCGGTCGTGGATGTAGACGTAGCCGTCGGCGTCCAGGTAGCCGGCGTCGCCGGTGTAGACCCAGTTGTCCGCGGTCTTGGCGCGGGCCGTGGCCTCGGGCTGTTTCCAGTAGCCCAGCATGTTGTTCGACGAGCGGGTGACGATCTCGCCCACCTCGCCGGTGGGCACGATCTCGCCGTCGGCACCCACGATCTTCACCTCCACACCCGGCACCGGCTTGCCGGCGGCGCGCATGCGCGGGCTGCCGTTCGGGTCGTGGTCAGTGGGTGGCAGCATCACCACGGTGCCGGTGGTCTCGGTCATGCCGTAGGCCTGGGCGAACTGGCAGCCGAAGGCCTTCACGCACTGGCGCAGCAGTTCGAGCGGGATCGGTGCGGCACCGTAGAAGATGTACTTCAGGCGGCTGAAATCGGTCTTGGCGCAGCGCGGGTGGTTCACCAGCATCTGCAGCGCCGCGGGCACGGCGAAGAAGCGCGTCACGCCCTCCTGCTCGATGGCATCGAACACGCCGTCGGGCGTGAACTCGGCCATCACGCAGCCGCACACACCACCGGCCAGCGCCATGAAGCCCAGGCCGGTGCCGCCGATGTGGGCGCAAGGCATGGCCACCATCACCACCTCGTCGTCGTCCCAGAAGGCCCAGGGCAGCTTGGCCTGCTGGGCCGCCCGGCGCAGGCCGAAGAGGTTGCGGTTGCACAGCTCCACGCCCTTGGGGTGGCCGGTGGTGCCCGAGGTGTAGAGCTGCAGGATGGCGTCCTCGGTGCCGCTGGGCGTGAACGCGCCCGGCGTGCTGCCGTCGATCCAGGCCCAGGCCTCGTCGGCGGAGAAGATGCGTTGCACCAGCGGCAGCTGCGGTGCCATCGCGCGGGCGTCGTCGGCGAAACCGTCACCGGCGAACAACAGCCTGGATTCGGTGTCGTGCACGATGTACTGCCGCTCGGGCACGGCCAATCGCCACCCCACCGGCGCCATCACCACGCCGATGCGGGCAGCGCCGAACAGCAGGGTGAAATACAGCACCGCGTTCTTGCCCAGCCAGGCGATGCGGTCGCCCTTCTTCAAGCCCGCGGCCTGCAGCGCGCTGGCCACGCGTTGGGTGCTGGCGTCCAGCTCGGCAAAGTCGATGCGCCGCTCGCCCACCATCGCGGGCCGATGCGGCCGATCGGCGGCCCAGTGGCGGATGAAGGCGTCGACGGTCAGCAGTTCGGGGGCGTCCATGGCGGCAGGCCCGATGGCGACACCGGGCGGGGGCAGGGTGGGGAATCGGCCACTCTAGCGGGCATCGCGGGCGCGCGGTGCGGGGACCATCCCCAGGCCCGGCAGGCACGCAGGTGACAGGCGGCGGCCGCTCGACCGGGTAGCCGCCGCCGTCGCGCGCAGTCCGGCGCGAGACGCCTTGCCTCGGCAGGCCCGGGTCACAATCGCCCCAGCGCAACCCGACGACAAGAGCCATGGACGACGACCTCGATGCACGCATCCGCTCCGGCAAGGCCCTGAGCGAGTCGATGGGCGACTTCCACGTGGTCGAGTGGGATGTCGAGCGCAAGCTGCTGAAGGCCGCATTCACGGTCCGGCGCGAGTATTGCCACACCAACGGCACCATCGCCCAGGGTGGCTTCATCACCGCCTGGCTCGACGCGGCGATGGCGCATGCGGTCATCCACGACACCGGCCATGCGCAGACCGTCTTCAGCCTCGAGATCAAGGTCAGCTTCTACGAGAAGGTCGGGCCCGGTGAAGGCCGCGTCGAGGGCCGGGTGATCCGGCGTGGCAAGCGGGTCGCGTTTCTCGAGGCCTCGCTCTACAACCCCGAGGGCAAGCTGGCCGCCGAAGCCACCTCGACCGGCGTGCTGGCGGATCTCTGAACCGGCCCGGCCGGCCACGGTCAGGATAACCACCCGGGCAGCGCCTGCGACGCCCCGGTTACGCTTGCTGCTCCCCACCGATGGAGGCTCCCCCTTGTCCGAAGCCCTGTGGCGCTGGTCTGCGCATCAACTCGCCGCTGCGGTGCGCAGCGGTGCCGTCTCGGCCCGCGAGGCCGTGGTCTCCAGCCTGGAGCGCATCCAGGCGGTCAATCCCACGCTGAACGCGGTGGTCGACGTGCTGGCCGACGAAGCGCTGGCCGCCGCGCAGGCCGCCGACGACGCGCGGCGCCGTGGCGACGCGCTGGGGCCGTTGCATGGCGTGCCGGTGACGGTCAAGGTCAACGTCGACGTCAAGGGTCGCGCCACCACCAATGGCGTGGTCGCCTTCAAGGACAACCTCGCCAGCGAAGACAGCCCGGTGGTGGCCAATCTGCGCCAGGCCGGCGCGGTGATCGTCGGGCGCACCAACACGCCGGCCTTTTCGGTGCGCTGGTTCACCGAGAACGACCTGCACGGCCGCACCTTGAACCCTTGGTCCCGGGCGCACACGCCGGGCGGCTCCAGCGGGGGCGCCTCGTCGGCGGTGGCCGCCGGCATGGGCGCCATCGCGCATGGCAACGACCTGGCCGGCTCGGTGCGCTACCCGGCCTACTGCACCGGCGTGCTCGGCCTGCGGCCGTCGTTCGGCCGGGTGCCCGCCTTCCTGCCCAGCGCCAAGGATGAGCGGCCGATCTCGATGGCCATGATGTCGGTGCAGGGCCCGCTGGCGCGCAACGTGGCCGATCTGCGCCTGGCGCTGCAGGCGATGAGCCCGGGCGATGCGCGTGACCCCTGGTGGGTGCCCGCGCCGCTGACCGGCCCGGCGCTGCCGCGGCCGCTGCGCGTGGCGATGACCGTCAACTGCCACGGCGCGCCGGCCGACCCCGCGGTGGTGGCCGCGGTGCGCCAGGCCGGCGCCTGGCTGGCCGATGCCGGCTATGAGGTCGAGGAGGTCGAGCCGCCCAGCCTGGCCGAGGCCCACGAGCTGTGGAACCTGATCGGCAACGACGAGGCGCGCAAGTTCATGTGGCCCGCGATCGAGCAGTTCGGCGACGAGGGCGTGCGCCGCTCGTTCGGCTGGATGCTGGCCGACTCGCCGGTGCTCGAGCATGCCGAGCACCTCAAGGCCTTCGCCAAGCGCTCGACGCTGATCCGCCGCTGGCAACTGTTCCTGCAGCGCTACCCGCTGGTGCTGGGCCCGGTCTCGGGCGAGCCACCGTTCCCCTGGGGCTGGGATGTCGAGAGCGAGGCGTCGATGGCGCGCGTGCTGCGGGCGCAGGAGTCGCAGTTCGCGGTGCCGGTGCTGGGCCTGCCCGCCATCTCGGTGCCCACCGGCCTGGCCGGGGCGCTGCCCATGGGCGTGCAGCTGATCGCCCCGCGCTTCCGCGAAGACCTGTTGCTCGATGCCGCCGAGGTGATCGAATCGCGCTGCCCGCCGATGACGCCGATCGACCCGCGCTGACGACCGCGCCGCGCAAAGCCGCCCGCCGGCGCGCGCCCGGTGCGCGCACTGCCCTTCCAGGAGACACCATGTCCGAACCCACCGACTTCACCGCGATCCTGGCCCACTGGGAGGCGCAGCAACCCGACGCCATCGCCATCAGCTTCGGCACCACCCACCGCACCTGGGCCCAGCTGGCCGACCGGGTGCGCCGCATCGCCGCGGCGCTGCGCGCGGCGGGGCTGGTGCCCGGCGACCGCATCGCCGTGCTCGACCTCAACCACCCGTCGTGCCTGGAGCTGACGCTGGCCTGTGCGCAGATCGGCACCGCCAACGCGGTGGTCAACTTCCGGCTGGCGCCGCCCGAGATCGCCTACGTGATCAACGACGCCAAGGCCAGGCTGCTGTTCGTCGGGCCCGAGTTCGCCGGTGCCGTCGACAAGCTGCGCGACCAGCTGCCGGGCGTCGAGCGGGTGATCCGCATCGGCGGTGCCGACGATGAATACGAAGCCTGGCTGGCCGCGCACGCGCCCGATGCCCGCGCCTACCCCGCCGCGCCCGGCGACTGCTTCGTGCAGCTGTACACCTCGGGCACCACCGGCTTTCCGAAGGGCGCGATGCTCACCCACCGCGGCATGCTGGCGCATGCCCGCAACGTGTCGGCCACGCAGGATTTCGGCCCCGGCGCGCGGGTGCAGGTGGCGATGCCGCTGTTCCACGTCGGCGGCACCAGCTATGCGCTGATCGCGATCAGCGCCGGCGCGCGCATCCACATGATGCGTTTGCCCGACCCGGCCGCGGCGCTGGCCATGCTCGAGGCCGAGAAGATCACGCACACCTTCTACGTGCCGGCGCTGATGGCCTCGATGAACCAGGTGCCCGGCGCCGCCGACCGGGACTATTCGTCCTTGAAGGCGCTGTCGTACGGCGCCTCGCCGATGCCGCTGCCGGTGATGCGCGCCTCGCTCAAGCTGTTCCCCGGCGTGATGCAGCAGGTCTACGGCATGACCGAGCAGTGTGGCGTGGTCAGCCTGCTCGGGCCGGCCGACCACGTCGATCCGGCTGCGACGCACCGGCTGGTGTCGGCGGGCAAGGCCATCCCCGGCGTCGAGATTCAGATCCGCGACCCGGCCACCGGCGAGCCCGTGGCCACCGGCGAGCCCGGCGAGATCTGGGTGCGCAGCGAGCAGATCATGGGCGGCTACTGGGGCAAGCCGGAGGCCACTGCCGCCACCATCACGCCCGACGGCTGGCTGCGCTCGGGCGACGGCGGCCACATCGATGCCGACGGCTACGTGTACGTCACCGACCGCATCAAGGACATGATCATCAGCGGCGGCGAGAACATCTACCCGGCCGAGATCGAACGCGTGCTGGCCGAGCACCCGGCGCTGCAGGACGTGGCCGTGATCGGCGTGCCCGACGAGCGCTGGGGCGAGGTGCCCAAGGCGGTGGTCGTCGCCAAGCAGGGCGCCACGGTCGACACCGAGCAGCTGCTGGCCTGGTGCCGCGAGCGCCTGGCCTCGTTCAAGTGCCCGAAGACCATCGACGTGGTCGCCGAACTGCCGCGCAACCCCACCGGCAAGATCCTGAAGAAGGACCTGCGCAAGCCCTTCTGGGCGGGCCGCGAGCGGCAGGTGGTGTAGGCCCCTCGGCCTGACCGCCTGACCGCCTGTCCGTCCACCGGCGTGAAACCTTCGAACCCCGCCCACCGCGTGATCGCCGCCGGCGTGCAGGCGGTGCCCAGGCCGTTCCGGGCCTTCGCGGTGCGCAGCGACGAGCCCGCGCATGCCTGGGATGCCCGCGCGCCCTACGACCGGGTGCACGTGGTGCACACCGCGTTCCTCGATGCCGGCTCGCTGGCGAGCCTGGCGGCCGCCGGCCATGCGCGCGTGCAACTCGAGGCGTTTTCGGACATCGACTACGCCACCACCACGCCGCAGGGCCTGGCCGCGGCCGCACCCGGCGTGGACAGGCTGCTGGACCACATCGCCGGCGCCCTGCAGTCGACGGGCGTGCTGGGCGATGACCTGGACGACTACCAGCGCAGCGTGGCGACCCGCATCGACTACCTCGCCGCCTGCGGCGCGGGCTTCCACAACGACGTCCGTCGCCACTGGTCGCGCTGCCTGTTCTGGCTGCTGGCGCTCGACCTCGCCGAGGTGGAGTTCGTGATGCCGCATGCCGGTGTGCGCATCGGTCTGGCGCCCGGCGACCTGCTGGTCTTCGACCAGACGATGGCGCATGGGCTGTGCCGGCCGGCAGACCAGGGGCAGGCCGTGGCGGCGTCGTTCGAGGCCGGCGATCACCGCCGCCAGATCTTCCTGACCGGCGAGTTGCTGCTCACCGACGCACAGTGGGCGACGCTGGGCGCGCCATGGCTGCCGGTGGAGGCGCACGCGCGCCGCGGTGCGCTCGACCTGATGGTGGCCGAGTTCGACGAGCGCAGCGGCGCCATCAAGCGCCCGCATGCCTTGCGCGAGGGCATGAGCCGCGGCACTTGCCACGTCGACGAAAGCGACGCGGGCGACGAAAGCGACGAGCTTGACGAGCACGGCGGGCACGGCGCGCATGACGACCCGCGTCCCGTCGAAGCGCTGCCTTGAGTCCGCCGGCGCCAGACACGCAGGACGGCCTGCCGCCGGCCACGCGCACGCCGGCGATGCTCACCGTCATCCTGGGCATCGGCCTGTGCGTGCTCGATTCGACGATGGTCACGCTGGCCCTGCCCGGCATCGTGCGCGATCTGCGCATCGGCGAGGCCGACGGCGTCTGGCTGGTCAATGCCTACCAGCTGTCCATCCTGGTGCTGTTGCTGCCGCTGTCGATGGTCGGCGACCTGTTCGGCTACCGCCGCGTCTACCTGACGGGCGTGGCGCTGTTTGCGCTGGCGTCGGCGGGCAGCGTGGTCGCCTCGGGCCTGGCGCAATTGACGGTGGCGCGGGCGCTGCAAGGGGCCGGCGCGGCGGGCCTGTTCGCCGTCAACGCGGCCCTGGTGCGGCTGATCTATCCGGCGCAGTTGCTGGGCCGCGGCATCGCGATCAACTCGGCCGTGGTGGCCGTCACCTCGGTGGCCGGGCCGGCGTTGGCCGCGCTGATCCTGTCGCTGGGCACCTGGCCCTGGCTGTTCGCGTTGAACATCCCCTTCGCGCTGCTGGTGCTGTTGCTGGGCTGGCGCAGCTTGCCGCCCAACCGCAGCCCGCGCCCCGCCGGCGCACGCGTGCCGTGGCTGGATGCGGTGCTGAACGCCGCGATGTTCCTGCTGCTGTTCCTGGGCGTGCAGCGCCTGGTGCCGCAGGCCCACCGGCCTTATGCGCCGGGCTTGGCGCTGGGGCTGGTCGCCCTGGGCGTGCTGGTGGGGATCGTCTACGTGCGGCGCCAGCGGCGGCAGGCCGTGCCCCTGCTGCCGGTGGACCTGCTGGCGATCCCCGTGTTCCGGCTGTCGATGCTGACCTCGGTGGCCGCTTTCTCGGCGCAGACCCTGGCCTCGGTGGCGCTGCCGTTTCTGTTGCTCGAAGGCCTGCAGCGCAGTCCCGGCGAGGCCGGCTGGGTGCTGGCCGCCTGGCCGCTGGGCACGGTGCTCACCGCGCCGCTGGCCGGCCGCCTGATCGGCCGCCACCCCAGCGGCCTGCTGGGCGGCATCGGCCTGGGCCTGCTGGCATGCGGTCTGCTGGTGCTGGCCTTGCTGCCCGCGCATCCGTCGGCGCCCGCGCTGGCCTGGCGGCTGGCGCTGTGCGGCGCCGGCTTCGGGCTGTTCCAGTCGCCCAACAACCACACGATCGTGACCTCGGCGCCCGCGCACCGCACCGGGGGTGCAGCCGGCATGCTGGGCACGGCCCGGCTCACGGGGCAGTCGCTGGGCGCGCTGGTGATCGGCGCGCTTTACGGGCTGTGGGCCGGCCAGGCGGCGCAGGTGCCGAGCCTGGCGCTGCTGATCGCCGCGGCGCTGGCGGTCGCCGGCAGCGCCGTTAGCTTCCTGCGGCTGCGTGAACAGGTGCGCGGCTGACCCCGCACGCACCGCGCCGATAAGATGATGTCCCCTGCGGCCGGCGCTTCGGCGCCCCCGCAGGCCCTCTTCGGGCTGCACCGGCCCGAGGCATCGGATCTCGGCAAAGCGAAGGACAACCCGGCATGGGCGCGCAGTGGAAGGCAAAGCACAAGGACCTGGCGGCCAACGCCAAGGGCAGGCTGTTCGGCAAGCTGGCCAAGGACATCATGATCGCCGCGCGCCATGGTGCCGACCCGGCGGCCAACTCGAAGCTGCGGCTGGTGGTGGAGCAGGCGCGCAAGGTCTCGATGCCCAAGGACACGCTGGAGCGCGCCATCAAGAAGGGTGCCGGCCTCACCGGTGAGACGGTGCACTTCGAGTACGCGCTTTACGAAGGCTTTGCGCCGCACCGCGTGCCGGTGATGGTCGAGTGCCTCACCGACAACGTCAACCGCGCCGCCTCCGACATGCGCGTGCTGTTCCGCAAGGGGCAGCTGGGCACCTCGGGCTCGGTGGGCTGGGACTTCGACCACCTGGGCATGATCGAGGCCGAAGCCACCACCGCCGGCGCCGATGCGGAAGTGGCCGCCATCGAAGCCGGCGCGCAGGACTTCGAGCCGGGTGACGAGGGCGTCACCACCTTCCTCACCGATCCCACCGACCTCGACCTGGTGAGCCGCACGCTGCCCTTGCATGGCTTCACGGTGGTGTCGGCGCGGCTGGGCTACCGGCCCAAGAACCCGGTCGACCCCGCCAGCCTGAGCCCCGAACAGCTCGACGAGGTGGAGAGCTTCCTGGCGGCGCTCGATGCCAGCGAAGACGTGCAACACGTCTTTGCCGGCCTGCAGGGCTGACCGGGCGCGGGCCTCCCGGGGCGCGTCCCGGCGGGTGGTGCACGCCTGGTTTCGTCGACGCCACGCCAGCAGTCTTGAGGCACATCAAGACCACAGGCCTGACATCGATCAAAATGCGGGTTAACCCGAAGTCATGACTGCGTTGGGTCCGGGTTGCGTTGATCGCAGCCCGCGACGCGTGCCGTGACGACGACGGCAAACCGCATGGCCTCTTCGGCAGGGGTGCCGGTCGACCGACTTCCCCGAACCGAGAGGTGCCTTCATGGCTTTTGCGCTGCAGATCGTCCTGATCCTGGCGTGCCTGTTCTACGGCGCACGCAAGGGCGGATTGGCGCTGGGCCTGCTGGGCGGCATCGGTGTCGTCGTGCTGACCTTTGCCTTCCAGTTGCCCCCCGGCAAGCCGCCGGTGGACGTGATCCTGACCATCGTCGCGGTGGTGGCGGCCTCGGCCACGCTGCAGGCCTCGGGCGGGCTGAACGTGCTGCTGCAGGGCGCCGAGCGGGTGCTGCGGCGCAATCCGCGCTACGTCTCAATCCTGGCCCCGTTCACGACCTGCATCCTGACCATGCTGTGCGGCACGGGGCACGTGGTCTACACCATGCTGCCGATCATCTACGACGTGGCGATCAAGAACGGCATCCGCCCCGAGCGGCCGATGGCGGCGGCGTCGATCGCCAGCCAGATGGGCATCATCGCCAGCCCGGTCTCGGTGGCGGTGGTGTCGCTGGTGGCCTTCCTGGCCAAGGCGCCGGCCGGCGTGCCGATCATCGACTTCGTGACCCTGCTGTCGATCACCATCCCGTCGACGCTGGTGGGGGTGCTGATGATCGGCCTCTTCAGCTGGTTCCGCGGCAAGGACCTGGACCAGGACCCCGACTTCCAGCGGCTGATCGCCGACCCCGCAGGCCGCCAGGCGGTCTACGGTGACTCGACCACGCTGCTCGACCAGCAGCTCACCCGGCCCCAGTGGACGGCGATGTGGATCTTCGTCGCCGCCATCGCCGTCGTGGCCCTGCTCGGTGCGGTGCCGGCATTGCGGCCGCTGGTTGCCGGCAAGCCGCTGTCGATGGTGCTGGCGATCCAGATGTTCATGCTGATGGCCGGCGCGCTCATCATCGTGCTGACCCGCACCAATCCGGCGTCCATCGGCAAGACCGAGGTCTTTCGCGCCGGCATGATCGCGGTGGTGGCGGTGTACGGCGTGGCCTGGATGGCCGACACCGTGTTCGAGGCCAACCTGCCGGGCATCAAGGCCGGGCTGTCCGAGGTGGTCACGACCCACCCCTGGACCTTCGCGCTGGCGCTGTTCATCGTCTCCAAGCTGGTCAACTCGCAGGCGGCGGCGATCAGCGCGATGGTGCCGCTGGGGCTGGCCATCGGCGTGTCGCCGGGCTACGTGGTGGCGTTTGCCGCCGCCTGCTACGGCTACTACATCCTGCCGACCTACCCGAGCGACCTGGCGACCATCCAGTTCGACCGCTCGGGCACCACCCGCATCGGCAAGTACGTGGTCAACCACAGCTTCATCCTGCCGGGGCTGATCGGCGTCGGCTCGTCCTGCGTCGCCGGCTGGCTGCTGGCGATCGCGCGCGGCCTGGTGTGAGGCGCGGCGACTGGGGCGTGCTGCCGGCGTCGTTGACCGGCGCGGCGATCAAGACGCACTTGCCAAGGCCGATATGACAGGGTCCCTTTTCCTGGCCCTGGCCTTTGCCCTGCTCCCCGCAGCAGCACCACGCCCGACGGCAGGTACGCCCCTTGCATGCGCTGTCGGTGCCCGACCCGTTGACGGCGCCGGTTGCGTCCCGTCACAACCCTGATTCCTCTCCATGATCCCGATTCGCAAGACGACCCTCGACAACGCGCTGGACCTCGTCGCGTTGCGGCTGGCCGGGTTCACCGGCGAGGGCATCCGGCCGGTGTGCTACCTGCCGGGCAACGCCGGGCGCATCGACGCCGTCGAACGCTGGATCTTCGAGCAACCGCAGCGCCTGCGTGGGGTCGACATCTTCCAGGTGCTGGCGCTCGGCCCGGCCACGGGCTGGCGGCGCGCGGTGATGGGCGGCGTGGGCATCGTCACGCCGTTCATCGGCCCGGGCGTGCGCGGCCTGGTCAACGCCGGGCTGGCGCGCAACATCCGCTGCAACCTGTCGCAGGTGCCGCGGCTCTTCGAGGGCCCGTGGCGGCCGCATGTCGCGTTCGCGCACACCTCGCCACCCGACGAGGCCGGCCGCGTGACGCTGGGCCTGAACGCGGGCATCGACTTCGCGCCGATCCGCCAGGCGATGTTCAAGGTGGCGCTGGTCAATAGACGCATGCCGCGCTGGCACATCGCCACGCTCGACGATCCGGCCACCGGGCAGCGCATCACCACCGGCTGTGCGATGAACCTCGCCGACTTCGACCTCGTCGTCGAGATCGACGAGCCGCTGTTCGAACACGCCATGGCGCCCACGTCGCCCGAGCACGAGGGGCAGACCCGCACCATCGCCGCCGGCATCGTCGACCTGCTGCGCCGCGCGGCGCCCGAGGCCGACACCACCGCGCTGCCGCACACCATCCAGCTGGGCATCGGCAAGATCCCGAATGCGGTGGCGAATGCGCTGGTGGCGCAGGGCATGTCGGTGCGCGGCGTGTGGTCGGAGCTGTTCTCCGACGGCGTGCTCGCGCTGTACCGCGCCGGCCTGATCCGCGACACGCGGGGCCCGTCGCTGCGCCAGCGCATCGTCGTCGGCTTCGTGCTCGGCAGCCGCTCGCTCTACCAGACCATGCACGACAACCCGGCGTTCGCGGTGCTGCCGCAGGAGATCGTCAACGACCCGGCCATCATCAAGCACAACCCGGCCATGGCCAGCATCAACAGCGCGCTGGCGGTCAGCCTGACCGGCGAGGTCTGCGCATCGACGATCGCCCGGCACTACTACTCCGACGTCGGTGGCCAGTTCGACTTCGCACTCGGCGCGTCGTGGTCGCAGGGCGGCATCGCCATCATCGCGCTGCCCAGCGTGGTGCAACGCCGGGACGGCGTGCTGCACGGCAAGATCGTGGCGCTGCACCCCGAGGGCGCGCACCACACGATCGGCGCCGACCTGCCGGTGGTGGTGGTCACCGAGCAAGGGGTGGCCGACCTGCGTCACCTCAACGATCCGCAGCGGGTCGACGCGATGCTGGGCGTTGCGCACCCGAGCCAGCGCATGCTGCTGGCCAAGGAGGCGCGCGCGCTGCCATCGATGCAGGGGGTGGACGCCATCGCCGCGCAGCTGATCGCGCTGCAGGACGGTCGGCATGCGGTGCTGCGCCCGGCCACCGGCGACGACATCGACGCCATCGGCGACTACATCGCGCGCCTGAGCAGCGACGACCGGCGCACGCGCTACATGGGCACCGTCACGGTGGACTTCCTCACGGCACCCGAGCGGCTCTCGCGGCTGTACCACGACACGCTGGACTACCGGCAGCATGCGGCCTTCATCGCCGAGCTCGACGACCAGATCATCGGCGTGGCGCACGCCTTCCGCATCGGCGAGACCGGCACCTACGAGGTGTCGTTCTCGCGCCGCAGCGACCTGCATGGCCAGGGCATCGGCCGGCACCTGATGCAGATGCTGATCGACTGGGGCGCGGCGATGGGCGCCGAGCACTACCACGCCACCACCTACCGCAACGAGAACCCGCGCATGCGCGCGCTCTTCGACCGCTTCGGCTTCACCGCAAAGGCCGATCCGGACGACCCCCGGGTGGTGATCTACGCCGCCTCGATCGCCCACCTGCTGCGGGTGGGTGAACGTGGCTCGGCCAGCCCGCCGCGTGCCGCGCCTGCGGCACCGGCCGTCGCGCCCGAGCCGACCTGAGGTCGATCGCGCCCGGGCTACCATCGGCGTCACGCTCTGGCGCTGCGCTGCGCTGGGCGTGCGTCGAGCGGCTCGGTGCCAGCTCGGCGGCGGGACACCGAGCCCCTACCCCGAGTCTTCGAATGCCCCACGCCGTCTCCCGGCTGCGCACTGCCCGTCTGGCGCGCAGCACCAAGCCCTTTCTGGCCCGCGGTGGCTTCCGGCGCGAGCGCTGTGCAGGCTGCCGCCTGGTGCCCAGCCACTGCCTGTGCGCCTTGCGCCCGCAGGTGCCCACCCGTGCGGGCGTGTGCCTGCTGATGGCCGATGTCGAGCCGCTCAAGCCCAGCAACACCGGCTGGCTGATCGCCGACGTGGTGCCCGACACCTTTGCCTTCGGCTGGGCGCGCACCGCAACCGACCCCGGACTGCTGGCGCTGCTGCGCGATCCGCAGTGGCAGCCGTATGTGGTGTTCCCGGGCGAGTACGTGGCGCCCGGACGGGTGGTGCACAGCGTTGCGCCGCCGGACCCGCAGACGGGCGCGACGGCCCGGCGCCCGCTGTTCATCCTGCTGGACGCCACCTGGGCCGAGGCGCGCAAGATGTTCCGCAAGAGCCCCTGCCTGGACCCCCTGCCGGTGCTCAGCCTGCAGCCCGACCAGATCTCGCAATACCAGCTGCGCCGCTCGCGCCGCGACGACCACTTCTGCACCAGCGAGGTGGCCGCCCTGTGCCTGCACCTGGCCGGCGAACCGCTGGCCGCGCACACGCTGGAGACCTACCTGGACGTGTTCACCCACCACTACCTGCGTGCCAGGAACCAGTTGCCGGTCGTGTGGGATGACGCCGCGCACCAGCGGCTGCGTGAACTGACGGCCCTGCGGCCGGCCGAGGGTGCGCGGCCCGGCATCCCCTGACGCCATGTTGTCCCTCTCGATAGGCCCGCTGGCGTTGCCGGTGGCGCCGCTGGTCTTGCTGGTTGCCGTGTGGGCTGCGTCGTGGCTGGCCGCGCGGCTGGCGCTGCGATCCGCGCCGGACGGCGGCACCCCGGCGCCAACCGCGATGGCGGGCAACGCCGTGATCAACGCGGCGTTGCTGGGCCTGCTGGCGGCCCGGCTGGCGTACCTGGCCGTCGAGGCCGACCTGTACCGGGCCGCGCCCTGGTCGGCGCTGGACCTGCGCGACGGGGGCTGGTTTGCACCGGCCGGCGTGCTGGTGGGGGCGGGCTGGTTGGCCTGGCGGGCCTGGCGCTGGACAGCGCTGCGTCGACCGCTGGCCGTGGCGGGCCTGGCGGGCCTCGTGTTCTGGCTCGCTGCCTCGGCGCTCACCCGCCTGGGCATGACCCAGGCCATGCCATCGATCATGCTGAGCGCGCTGGACAACGCGGCGCCGGTCAGTCTGACCCAGGCGGCGCGCGGCCGGCCGGTGGTGGTCAATCTGTGGGCCACCTGGTGCGGCCCCTGCCGGCAGGAGATGCCGACGCTGGCGGCCGCGCAGCAGCGCGAATCGGCGGTCGGCTTTCTGTTCGTCAACCAGGGTGAAACCGACGCGGCGGTGCATGCCTACCTGGCCAGCCAGGGGCTGGCGCTGCGCGAGGTGCTGCTCGACCGCGGCGCGCAACTCGGCCCTGCCGTCGGGTCGCAAGGGCTGCCCACCACGCTGTTCTACGATGCCCAGGGCCGGCAGGTCGATGCGCATTTCGGCGTGCTCAATGCCGCCGCGCTGGCGAGCCGGCTGCGCCAGTTGCGGGCCACCCGGTGACGCGCCAGGCGCCCTGGTGATCCCTCGGCGATGGGCGACATCGAGGCGCCGCACAATCGACACCAGAACTTGAAGATTGCGTCCATGCCCATCGCCAAAGTGTCTCCGGCCGAGTTGTGCCTGCGTGTCGATCCGTCCGCGCTGGGCTTTGCCGACACATCCGAGCTGGTGCAGCAGCCGCTGCCCTGGATCGGGCAGGAGCGTGCCGAGCAGGCGGGCCGGTTCGGACTGCAGATGGCGCAGCGCGACTACAACCTGTTCGTGCTGGGCGAGGTCGGCAGCGGCCGAACCTCGCTGATGACCCAGATGATGTTCCAGGAGGCCGCGCAGCGGCCCGTGCCGCCCGACCTCTGCTACCTGCACAACTTCGAGGTGCCGGAGCGTCCGCTCGCGCTGCGCCTGCCGGCCGGCGAAGGGCGCTTGTTGCGTCAGCTGATGGCCGATCTTGCCAAGTGGCTGCAGGTCGAGATCCCGAAGCGGCTGCTGGCGCCGGACGTCGCCGCCGAATGCGAGCGCATCACCAGTGCCCACAAGAGCGAGGAAGACAGCGCCTTCGCATCGCTGAGCGCCTTTGCGCAGGCGCGCAACTTCGGGCTGATGCGCGAGCAGGGGCGTCTGGTGTTCACCCAGCGTGACGACCAGGGCGAGCCGCTGACCGCCGGCAAGGCCATGACGCTGGCGCCCGAGCAGCGAGCGGCCATCGACGCTGCCGAAGGCGAGTTGCGTGCCGAGATCAGCCGCTTCCTGGAGAAGGCCCGCCCGCGCGAACTCGCGATGAACGAGGCCCTGATGGCCCTGCGGCGCCAGCGCATCAAGCCCATGCTGGACCATCAATTGCAGGAGATCCGCAACCAGCTGCGCAAGCAGATCAAGGATTCGGTCAAGCTGGGTCAGTACCTCGAGCAGGTGCAGCACGACCTGCTGGAGAACCTGGAGCTGTTCCAGCCCGACGAGGACGAGGAAGACGAGCGCATCGCCGCGCTGTTGGCCGTGGTGTCGCGCCTGCGCGTCAACGTGGTGGTGGACAACCACGGCCGCGAGGGTGCGCCGGTGATCGTCGATGACAACCCCTTGTTCCGCTCGCTGTTCGGCAGCATCGAATACGAATCGGAAGACGGCGTGCTGGTGACCGACTTCTCGCGCATCCGTGCGGGCAGCCTGCTCAAGGCGCATGGCGGCTTCTTGATGCTGCACCTGCGCGACCTGGTGGTCGACGAACTGGTGCGCGAGAAGCTGCGCCGCTTCCTGCGCAGCGGCCGGCTGCAGATCGAGGAGCCGGGCATGGTCAATGCGCCCGTCAGCGCGGTGTCGCTGCAGCCCGAATCGGTCGATGTCGACGTGAAGATCGTCCTGATCGCCTCGGTCGAGGACTACTACCTCGTGCAGGAAGGCGACCCCGAGTTCGCCCGGCGGTTTCGCTGCAAGGTCGACTTTGCCGAGAGCTTCAAGGCCACGGCCGACACGCGTCGGGCCACGTCGATCTTCGTCGCCCACACCTGCCGCAAGCTGGGGCTGCCGCACTTCTCGGCGCCCGCGGTGGCCACCCTGATCGAGCAGACCCACCGCGAGGCCGAGGACCAGACGCGTCAGAGCGCGCTCTTCGCGCACACCGAGGCGCTGGTGATGGAGAGCGCCGGTGCGGCACGTTTGCGTGGCGCTGCACGGGTCGAGACGGCCGATGTGCGGGCCGCCATCGATGCACGACGACACCGGCACGACTACCCCGAGCAGCGTCTTCAGGAGTCGATCGTCGATGGCGAACGCCTGCTGACGGTGAGCGGCGAGCGGGCCGGGCAGGTGAACGGGCTGACGGTGCTGGACCTGGGCGACTGCCAGTTCGGCTTTCCGGTCCGGGTGACCGCCTCCACCCACGCCGGCGAGGAGGGCCTGCTCGACATCGAGCGCGAGGTCGAGATGGCCGGCCCGATCCACAACAAGGGCGTGCTGATCCTGCAGAGCTACCTGTCGGCGCTGTTTGCACATCTCGCGCCGTTGGCGCTCAATGCAGCGGTGGTGTTCGAGCAGGAGTACAGCGGTGTCGAGGGCGACTCGGCCTCCTGCGCCGAGTTCTACGCCTTGCTTTCGGCCCTGTCGGGCCTGCCGCTGCGGCAGGGCATCGCGGTGACGGGGGCGCTGAACCAGCATGGCGAGATGCTGCCGGTCGGTGCCATCAACGAGAAGATCGAGGGCTTCTTCCGCAGCTGCGAGCTGCTGGGCCTGGACGGCCAGCAGGGCGTGCTGATTCCACGGCGCAATCGCCAGCACCTGATGCTGGCGCCGCAGCTGGTGGAGGCCGTCGCCACCGGCCGCTTCCACATCTACACGGCCGACCATGCCAGCGAAGGCATGGAGTTGCTGGCCCAGACGCCCTTCGGCACGCTCGGGCCGCAGGGCTACCCGATGCAGTCGGTCTTGGGGCGGGCGCAGATGACGCTGAAGGCCTATCGCAGGGCGTGCGAAGACCTGGACACGCGCGGCGTCGCCAGTCCGCGGCACCCGCTGGGCCGGCCGCGCCGCGAATCGCCACGCCGATAGGCCGAGACGGGCCGAATGGCCTCGACGGCCTCGACGGCCTCAAAGGCCGCCCTGAGTCGGTGCGCCAGCGCTGCGCGTTGCCGCACAGACGACCGTGCCGCCGCCGCCTACCGTGGTGTGGAGGGAGCAGGGTGCTCCTTCAACCGATCGATGCGAACGAAGGACACAGTCATGAACAAGGATCAGGTCAAGGGCTCCCTCAAGGAAGTCGCCGGCAAGGTGCAGAAGACCGTCGGTGAGGTGGTGGGCAACCCCACGCAGCAGGCCAAGGGCGCTGTCAAAGAGGCACAGGGCAAGGCACAGCAGGTGCTGGGTGATGCCAAGCAGCTGGTGAAAGACGTCGCCGGCAAGAAATGACGCCACCGCCTTCGGGCGGGACGGGCAGGGGCATGCAGGCGGCAGTCGCGGTGGCGAGATCCTCGGGCAGATGCACAGCCTGCTCGGCGCGGAAGGTGCTGCCGCCGTCGCGGCACTGCTGGACAACGTGCGCCGCAGCGGGCAGTCGTTGATGGGCACGCCGCTGCTGCTGGTCATCGGTGCCACCACGGTGTTCGCCGAGTAGCAGGCCTCCTCGACCACATCTGGCGCGTCGACAAGCCGCGTCGCGGCGGCTCGGTATGGCAATGGCTGCGGGCCCGGTTGCTGTCGATCGGGCTGGTGCTGAGGGTCGGCTTCCTGCTGATGGTGCCGCTGGCGGCCAGTGCCGCGCTGGCGGCCTGGGGGCGCTGGTGGGCGCCGGTGTTCGGCAACGAACAACTGCTGCTGTGGGTGAACCATGGCCTGGGTTTCGTGCTGACCGCGCTGCTGTCCAAGCTGGGCAAGGCGCTGATCGGCTGGTACATCGGCAGCAGCGGTGTCGCCTCGGGCTTCGGCGCGGCCAGCGCGATCGTCGCGCTGCTGGTGTGGGTCCACGGTTCGGCGCAGGTGTTCCTGTTCGGCGCCGAAGTCACGTGGATCTTCGCGCAGCGTCATGGCTCCCGGCGCGATCCGTGCGCCTGACACGGTGCGCCGGTTGCATCGAGTCCGCCGTCAACGTCCCCATCGAGCGACTTCGACCGGGCCGTGCCCGGCAGCCGCGCCTCCTGCGCTGCCAGTGCGCAGCCTGCGCGGCACCCGCTCGGCCTGATCGACGACGCGTGGCGTGGCGCGCAGGTGCCATCCGACGCAGCGACCGGCTGCCAGAATAGCCCGCACCACAGGCACCGGAGACCGCCATGCACGACATCCTCATCCAGGGCGGCACCGTCGTCGACGGCACCGGCGCGCCGGCGGCCCAGGCCGACGTGGCGGTGCAGGGCGGGCGCATCGCCGCCGTCGGCCATGACCTGGGCGCGGCGCAGCGGGTGATCGATGCCCGCGGCCTGCTGGTCACGCCCGGCTTCGTCGACATCCACACCCATTACGACGGCCAGGCCACCTGGGATGCCTTCCTCACGCCCTCGTGCTGGCATGGGGTGACGACGGCGGTGTTCGGCAACTGCGGCGTGGGCTTTGCGCCGGTACGTCCGGGCAGCACCGACTACCTGATCAACCTGATGGAGGGCGTGGAGGACATCCCCGGCACGGTGCTGGCCGAAGGCATAGCTTGGTCCTGGGAGTCGTTTCCGCAGTACCTGGATGCGCTGGAGGGCCGCCACTACGCGATGGACATCGGCGCGCAGCTGCCGCATGCGGCGTTGCGCTTCTACGCCATGGGCGATCGCGGCGCCGACCACCGGGAGCGCCCCACCAACGCCGAACTGGACCTGATGGGCCGGCTGGCCGAAGCCGCGCTGCAGGCCGGCGCGCTGGGCATCACCACCTCGCGCACGATCAAGCACCGCGCGCGCGACGGCAGTTACACCCCCAGCCTGACGGCCGCCGAGCCCGAGCTGTTCGCCCTCGCCGGCGCGCTGCGGCGGTCGGGCAAGGGCGTGCTGGAGGTCAATTCCGACTTCGGCGACGGTGACTTCGAGATCCTGCAGGCCGCCGCCGAGGCTGCCGGGCGGCCGATGTCGCTGCTGCTGCTGCAGGTGGACAACGCGCCGGGGCTGTGGCGCAGGACGCTGGACCAGATCCACGCCGCGCGCCGCGCCGGACTGGACGTGACCGGCCAGGTCGGCGCCAAGAGCATCGGCGTGCTGTTCGGCTTCGAGACCAGCCGCAATCCCTTCGACAACCACCCGGCCTGGGCGCCACTGGCGACGCTGTCACCCCGCGCGCGCTACGAGCGCCTGCGCGACGACGTCGCGTTGCGCCAGCGCCTGGTCGACGAGCGCCCCACCGATGCGCTGACCGCCTGGTTCGACCAGGCCTTCCGCCGCAGCTTCGCCTTGGGCCCGGCGCTGGACTACGAGCCCGAGGCGTCGCAGAGCCTGGTGGCCCGCGCCCAGCGCGACGGCAGCAGCCCCTGGGCGCTGGCGCTGGACGCGCTGATGGCCGACGAAGGCAAGGGCCTGCTGCTGCACCCGTTCGAGAACTACAGCGGCGGCGACTTCGGCGTGGTGCATCAGATGCTGGCCGACAGCGCCACCGTGATGGGCCTGGGCGACGCCGGCGCCCACGTGGGCCTGATCTGCGACGGCGCCGGGCCCACCTACCTGCTCAAGCACTGGGCGCGCGACCGCCGCCGCGGCCCCAAGCTGCCGCTGGAGCTGCTGGTGAAGAAGCAGACGCTGGACACCGCCGCCGTCTACGGCCTGCATGACCGCGGCGTGCTGGCCGCCGGCAATAAGGCCGACATCAACCTCATCGACTTCGGCGTGCTGGACTTGTTGCCGCCGCAGGTGGCCTACGACCTGCCCGCGGGCGGGCGCCGGCTGCTGCAGCGTGCGCGGGGTTATCGCCACACCTTCGTCTCGGGCGTGGAGGTGCTGCGCGACGACGAGCTGACCGGGCAGACCCCGGGCCGGCTCATTCGCAGCTGACCCGCTGCCGATGCCCGACCAGCGCCCACGCCCCATCGCCATCGCCCTGGCCGGACTGCTGTCGCTGGCGGTGGCCATGGGCATCGGCCGCTTCGCCTTCACGCCGCTGCTGCCGATGATGCTGCACGACGGCACGGTCGACCTGGCCGGCGCCAGCGGGCTGGCCACCGCCAACTACCTGGGCTACTGGATCGGCGCGGTGGCCTGCACGCTGCAGCCGGCGCTGTGGCGGCGCTGGGGCCGGCCGCCGCTGCGCCACACCGTGGCCGTGCGCACCGGCCTGGTGGCCACGGTCTTGCTGACGCTGGGCATGGCCCTGCCGTTGCCGGCGCTGTGGCCGCTGTGGCGCGGCCTGGCCGGCATGGCCAGTGCGCTGGTGTTCGTCTACGTGGCCGGCTGGTGCCTGGCGCGGCTGGCCGTGCTGGGTGCACCGGCACTGGCCGGCCTGATCTTCGTCGGCCCCGGGCTGGGCATCGCCGCCAGCGGGCTGGCCGCCAGCGCCATGGTGGCCTGGGGCGTGCATGCAGCCACCGGCTGGGCGGTGTTTGCCCTGCTTGCCGCCGGTCTCACCGCCATCGCCTGGCCGCAGCTGCGGGGCACGGTGGGCGCACCGGCGGCCGCGCAGACCGGCGATGCCCCACCCCCACGGGGCGCGGTGCCGGTCCTCGCGCTGGCCTACGGCCTGGCCGGTTTCGGCTACATCGTCACCGCCACCTTCCTGCCGGTGATCGCCCGCCAGATGCTGCCCGGCTCCGTGTGGCTGGACCTGTTCTGGCCGCTGTTCGGCCTGGGCGTGGCCGGCGGCGCGCTGCTGACCCTGCGCCTGCCGGTGCACTGGGACCGGCGCACCCTGCTGATGGGCTGCTACGCCATGCAGGCCAGCGGCATCCTGCTCGGCGTGTGGTTGCCCAGCCTGTGGGGCTTCGCCGTGGGCAGCCTGCTGCTGGGCCTGCCGTTCACCGCCATCACGCTGTTCGCGGTGCAGGAGGTGCGCCGCCTGCGCCCGCACGATGCGTCGGCCCTGATCGGCCTGCTCACCGCCGCCTTCGGCCTGGGGCAGATCGCCGGGCCGCCGCTGGTCGCCGCCTTGCTGGCGCGCAGCGCCACGCCGGCGGTGGGTTTTGCGCAGTCGCTGGAAGTGGCCGCGGCCGCTTTACTGGCCGGGTTGCTGATGTACGGCTGGCTCTTGCGGAGGGATCATCGCCAGGGCGTGCGCTGACAGGGTTTAGACAAGATCAAACATGGGCCGCCAGCCTGCGAGACTGGACCAGCCAAGCGCATGCAGTCGCGATATGGGTGGAGCGATCGTGATGCATGAACATGCGCCGTTCGCGTTCGAGCCAGGCGTGCGTGTGCTCCACAGTCCTGCGCTTGGGCAGGATCACGAAACCCCAGGCCTGGGCAAACAGCGGCCTCTGCGAGCGGCCCCATTCGCCGAAGGCACAGGGGCCTCACATCACTTCGACTCCAGCGTCGGCAACCGCCCAGCGTGCATGTTAGGCGGCCGGCTTGCCAGGCCACTCAGGTCTGGAGCACGCTCTCCAGCGTCGGATCGTCGGTCGCTTGGATCGAAGTTCCTGGCACTCGTCGGACCGAGCGTCGGTGAACGGATCCATGCAGTTGAACGCGTCGTCGGGCACGGCTGCCGTTGCGGCGACGCGCGCGGTCGGGTCGGGCGGCATCGCGTGGCGGTACCCCGGTGTCGTGAAACTCGTGATTGTTCAGCAGCGCCCGATGTGAGGGCGCACGCACAGCGCATTGCCGATGAATAGTCGCTGTCCTGGTGCAGGCCGAACAACAGCGGTGCAAGTTTCTTGGGCAGCATGATGGTCTCCGGCGGTTGGCGGCGTCGTCGTAGGGGACGCCGGCATGCTGTTCGGACAAGACGGGGTTGCCGACCCAGACCATCCCATGCTGCCTGCTGAACACGAACATCGACATCAGCGTCGATGGCTGGTCGCCGCAGGCAATGAGGACACGGTGAAGCCTGCGGCGAACTTGCCCTTCGGGCCCTGCGTGCGCCACAGCCGCCCAGTGGCGTCCATGGAACCCTTGAACGGCGCGGAGACGCCGCCCAGGTAGGTGGGCGAGCCCAGATTGAAGCCGTCGTAGCGCAACAGGCGGTTGGCGTAGCGGGTGATGTCGTCGGCCTTGATCAGGTCGACCTCTGCCGACTCTGCGCTGCGCGCCCCTTCGGCAACCTGGCGGGCGATGTGCTCCTTGTGTCCGTGAGCACCGTGAAAGACGAAGGCGAGCTGGTTCATGGTGGAGATTGAAGGGGGTTGGGACGTCGGTTCGACGTGGGATCAGGCGGCCAGCCGCGTCTGGGCAGCCGCGCTGAGGTAGAGGCCCAGGCCGAAGACGGCGTGGTTGGCCAGGCTGCGCAAGCTGCTCTTCAGCGGCGTCGGGGTGCGTGTTGACGCGATGCCCGCGCCCATCGCTGGCTGCAACACAAGCAGCGGCGTGGCGGCGGTTGTCAGACCCCAGGCCAATGCCGGAAGCAGGGCGGGCTTGTCCAGCCAGGACGCGCCTTGCAGTGCCACCAGCAGGCCGGCGAAGGCGATCCCGACGGCGTAGTGCGTCAGCCAACCCGGGCCGAGCTCGGCGGCAATGGCAGGCGTGCGCCGGATGGCGTCATGCGCCAGTCGGCCGTTGAAGAGATGGCCGACCCAACGACCAAGCAGCGCGACATCCATGGTCGGTACGCCGGCGCGCTGCAGCAACAGCAGCCAGATGTCCATCAGCGCCGTTGCGCCGACGCCGACGATGACGGCCTGGGAAAGTACAGGAAGTGATGCCGTCGAGTGCTCCTTCGGTCTTGACGGATGAATCAATGGACGTCACCAAAAAAGTTGAAGTCAACTTCAAGTCAAGAGCATTCGACGACCATGGATAGCGCAGACGTTGCCCGGCGCACCGGCATCGCCGCGTCGGCATTGCGCTACTTCGAGCGGCGCGGCCTCATCACGTCGGTCGGCCCGGCGGGCATCCGACGCCGCTACGCACCCGGCGTGCTGGATCAACGCGCGTTGATCGCGCTCGGGCCGTCCGACGCTGCGCAACGGGTGGCTCGAAAAACCCTGTTCCACGAAGGCGTGCGGTCGATGCAGTGGCACCGCGGGCCTTGCGCACATCAGGGCGGAGCCGTTGCAGTGAAGGGCATCACCGCTGCGGCCACCCGAGCCCAACGTTGGTCGGCGGCTGGCGACGGATCGGCCAGCGCGGCGACCGCGGTGAGCACGCTGAAGGTGATGCAAGCCGATGCCAGACCGGCGATGATGCGGGCGAAGACGGAGCGCTTCATGGCGAGGGTCCTTTCAGGGTCGGGCACCGAGGTGCGTTGGCGATGGCTGCACTGTTCACCGGCGAGCCCGTTCAGGTCTTTGAGCCCGCCTGAATCGTTCTGAATCGTGGCAACGCAACGATGGCGCCAGCCGTACCATCGACCGCGGGAGGGTGCATGGCAGCGGCTGCAGCGCGCGATTTCACGGTCGGCCGATTCGTCATCCAGCCGGCGGCGCGCCAGGTCTTGATTGACGGTGCCCCGGCCAAGCTGGGCGCCCGCGCCTTCGACCTGCTGCTGGTCCTGGTCGAGCACCGCGACCGGTTGGTTGGCAAGCACGAGTTGCTGGACCTCGTCTGGCCCGGCCTGGTGGTCGAAGAGAACAACCTGCAGGTGCACATCAGCGCGCTGCGCAAGCTGCTCGGACCGACCGTGATCACCACGGTCCCGGGCCGCGGCTACCGCTTCACTGCCACACCGGACGGCGCGGCGCCGGCCCTGCCCGATCCGGTCCTTGCCCCGGCGCGCGCCCAAGCTGGCAACCTGCCCGACCGGCTGGCCACGCTGCATGGCCGCGACGACGATGTCGCCGCACTGGCGTCGCTGGTCCAGGCGCACCGCGTCGTCAGCGTCGTCGGCGCCGGCGGCATCGGCAAATCGCAACTCGCGATGGCCGCGGCCGATGCGCTGCGCGAGGGATTCGCCGACGGCGTCTGGCTGATCGAACTGGCGCCGGTGGCCGACCCCGAGCTGCTGCCCGCTGCGGTGGCGCAGGCGCTGGGCCTGACACTGCCGGGGCGCCGAGCCGCACAAGCCGAGGTGACCGACGCGCTGCGCGGCCGTTCATCGCTGCTGCTGCTGGACAACTGCGAGCACCTGGTCGATGCGGTCAGCACATTTGTCGAGGCCGTCGTCGAGCTGGCACCGCACACACGCGTGCTGGCCACGAGCCAGGAACTGCTCAAGGTCCCCGGCGAACACCTCTACCGCCTGAACACGCTGGCCTGGCCGCCCACCCCCGAGCTGCCGCAGGCCAGCCGCTTCGGTGCCGTGGCGCTGTTCGCCGACCGGGTCGGCGCGTTGCAGCCCGGATTCGAAATCGGCGAGCACAACGTGGCCGAGGTGATCGACATCTGCCGTCGGCTCGACGGCCTGCCGCTGGCCATCGAACTGGCCGCCGCACGGGTGCCTCTGCTCGGCGTCGGCGGCGTGCACGACCGGCTGCACGAGCGTTTCCGCATGCTGACCGGCGGCGCCCGCGTGGGCTTGCG
>JAURXG010000550.1 GCA_030654555.1 Aquabacterium sp. | reverse complement strand
CCCCCGGCGACGCGGTGGGCGCCGACGCCCGGCTGATCGACGTGGCCCAGCTTCAGGTGCCCGAGGCCGCGCTGACCGGCGAATAGGTGTCGGTGCCCCAGGCCGTGGCCGCGCTGCCCGAGGCCACCGGCCTGGCCGATCGCCACAACCTGGTGCATGCCGGCACCCATGTCACCGCGGGCCGGGCGCGCGCGGTGGTGGTGGCCACGGGCGTGCACACCGAGGTGGGCCGCATCGCCGGGCTCACCCAGCGCGCCGAGGAGCCCAAGACCCCGCTGGAGCAGCGCATCGCGCAGTTCGGCCGCGCGCTGGTGGGCGCGGCGCTGGGGCTGTTCGTGGTGGTGGTGCTGCTGGGCCTGTGGCGGCAGATGCCGCTGGCCGAGCTGCTGATGGTGGCCATCAGCCAGATGGTGTCGATGGTGCCCGAGGGCCTGCCGGTGGCGATGACCATCGCGCTGGCCGTGGGCATGCAGCGCATGGCCGGGCGCGGCGCCATCATCCGCCGGATGTCGGCGGTGGAGACGCTGGGCTCCACCACCACCATCTGCACCGACAAGACCGGCACCCTCACCCGCAACGAAATGACGGTGACGGCGCTTTGGGTGCCGGATGGCGCCGGGGGGCGCGAGCTGGCGCTGGACGGCATCGGTTACGCGCCCGAGGGCGCCTTGCGCGCGGCCGGCCCCGCCACCGGCGCGACCATCGACCCGGCCGACCCCGCGCTGCAGGCCTTGCTGCAGGCCGCCACGCTGTGCAACGACGCCGAGCTGCTGCCGCCCGGCAACGGCCGCGCGGGCTGGACGGTGCTGGGCGACCCCACCGAAGGCGCGCTGCTGGTGGCCGCGGCCAAGGCCGGCATCGACCTGGCCGCCTGCCGCCAGGCGGCCCCGCGTGAGGCCGAGCTGCCCTTCGACGCCGACACCAAGCTGATGGCCACGCGCCACCGTCTGCCAGCGGCGCCGCGGCGGGTGCTGATCAAGGGCGCGCCCGAGGCACTGCTGCGCCTGTGCAGCGCCGACGGCCCGGCCACGGTGGCCGCGGCGCGCGCCG
>JAURXG010000395.1 GCA_030654555.1 Aquabacterium sp. | reverse complement strand
CCGACGACTACCAGCCCACGCCCTTCAACCCGCGCGACCTGCTGGCCCGCATCCACGCCGTGCTGCGCCGCCGCCCCCCGCAGGAGGCGCCCGGCGCCCCCAGCAAGGAGGCGCAGGTGGTGAACTTCGGGCCGTTCGAGTTCGACCTGTCGCTGCGGCGCCTGACCAAGGACGGCGAGCCCATCGCGCTGACGACCGGCGAGTTCTCGATGCTCAAGGCGCTGGTGCGGCACCCGCGCCAGCCGCTGTCGCGCGACAAGCTGGCGCAGCTGGCGCGCGGCCGCGACTTCGAGCCCTTCGACCGCAGCCTGGACGTGCAGGTCTCGCGCCTGCGCAAGCTGATCGAGCCCGACGCGGCGCAGCCACGCTACATCCAGACCGTGTGGGGCGTGGGCTACGTCTTCGTGCCGGATGGCGCGGGCTGAGCGCTTGGGCGGCTGCAACCCCGCAAGTCCGGTGTCGATCCCGAGGGCTTTGCGGTGGCCGGCGGTGTAACCTGATCCGGTTAGAGGCCGAGGGGACCCATTGACCCAGAAGAAGGTGGCGCTGAGCCTGTTCTGGCGCACGTTTGTCCTGTTGCTGCTGTTGCTGGCAGGGGGTGTGCTGGCCTGGGTGCTGACGCTGCGCGCGGTTGAGCAGGCGGTGCCCGAGCAACAGCCCAATGCCCGCCACCTGGCCAGCCTGGTGCGCCTGACCGGCGAGGCCCTGCACCTCAGCGACCGCGGCAACCGCCCGGCGCTGGTCAAGTCGCTGTCGTCGCGTGAAGGCCTGGTGCTGCTGCCGCGCGCGGTGACGGACGTCTGGACCTCGCCGCAGCAAGGCGATGCGCTGGGCCCGCTGGCCGCCGAGCTGCGGCGCCAGCTCGGGCCCGAGCTGCTGGTGGCCACCAGCGTCAACGGCATGCCCGGCCTGTGGCTGGGCTTCCTGGTCGACCGCGAGGCCTGGTGGCTGCAGACGGCCACCGCGCCGGCGCCAGGCCTGGCCCAGGACCAGCAGCTGCTGTGGCTGGGTGGCGCCGGGCTGGTCACGCTGCTGGTGCTGGTGCTGCTGGCGCGCTACATCAACCGGCCGCTGCGCGACCTGTCGTTCGCGGCCAGCCGCATCCGCGGCGGCGAGTACGAGTCGCGGCTGGACGAAACCACCATCACCAGCGAGATCCGCGAGGTCAACAAGGGCTTCAACCGCATGGCGCGCGAGCTGGCCAAGGTGGAGGAAGACCGCGCGGTGATGCTGGCCGGCATCAGCCACGACCTGCGCACCCCGCTGGCGCGCCTGCGGCTGGAAGCCGAGATGAGCGTGATCGACGAAGAGGCGCGGTCCAACATGGCCAGCGACATCGACCAGCTCGACGCGATCATCGACAAGTTCATGGACTACGCCCGTCCGGGTGAATCGCACCTGCGCCCGGTGCTGCTGTCCAAGCTGATCGACAAGGAAGCAGCCTCGTTCCGCGACCCGGGCGAGATCCGCATCACCTCGCGCGTGGCCATCGACCTGGAGGTGCTGGCCGACGAGGTGGAGCTGGGCCGGGTGTTCGCCAACCTGTTCGAGAACGCCCGCCGCTACGGCCGCACCATCGACACCGGCATCGCCATGGTGACGGTGAGCTACGTGCGCACCGGCGGCTGGGTGATCTGCACCGTGCGCGACCACGGCCCCGGTGTGGCGCCCGAGAAACTGAGCCAGCTGACCACGCCGTTCTTCCGCGGTGACGCGGCGCGCACCGCGGCCACCGGCGCCGGGCTGGGCCTGGCCATCGTCGACAAGGCCATGCAGCGCATGGGCGGCCAGGTGGAGATCGCCAACGCGCCCGAGGGCGGGCTGGTGGTGCACCTGCGGCTGCGCCATGCGCGGCAGGCGCGCAACGTCGACACCACGCGCTCGACCTCGTCGCGGCACTGAGCCGCGGCACTGAGACGCGCGGCGGGCCGGATCAGGCGCCGCCGCTCAGGCCCGCAGCAGCAGGCACACGGCGCGTGCCTCGATCGCCAGCCCCTCGCCCACCGGCCCCAGTTTCTCGGCCGTCTTGGCCTTCACGTTGACCTGGCCGGGCTCCAGGCCCAGCAACGCGGCGATGCGCGCCACCATCGCCGGGATGTGCGGCGCCAGCTTGGGTGCCTGCGCCACGATGGTCGCGTCGAGGTTGCCGATGGTCCAGCCGGCGGCGCGCACCCGGCGCGCGGCCTCGGCCAGCAGCACGCCCGAATCGGCGCCCTTGAAGGCCGCATCGGTGTCGGGAAAATGCCGGCCGATGTCGCCCAGCGCGGCCGCGCCCAGCAGCGCGTCGGTGATCGCATGCAGCAGCGCGTCGGCGTCCGAGTGGCCCAGCAGGCCGTGGCTGTGGGCGATGGTGATACCGCCCAGGACGAGCGGCCGGCCCAGCACCAGCTGGTGCACGTCCCAACCTTCACCGATGCGCAGGGCGGGCATGCTCATGCCAGGTCTCCTCGGGTCTGCAGCAGCCGCCCGGCCAGCGCGAAGTCGCCCGGCCAGGTGAGCTTGAAGTTCTCGAACTCGCCGCGCACCAGCTTCGGTTGATGGCCCAGCGCCTCGACCGCGCTGGCCTCGTCGGTGACCAAGGGCCCGGCACCGCGCAGCGCCGGGACCAGCAGCCCCAGGCGGAACATCTGCGGCGTCTGCGCGGCCCATTTGCCTTGCCGATCGATCGTGGCCGCCACGCGTTGATCGCCCGTCTGCTGCTTGAGCGTGTCGGCCAGCGGCAGCGCCAGCAGGCCGCCCACCTCGTCGCCGGCGCAGGCGTCGATCAGCCGGTCGACCCACCCGGGGCGGATCAACGCGCGGGCGGCATCGTGCACCAGCACCCAGTCCTGCGGCTGCGCACCGCGCGATTGCAGTTCGGCCAGGCCGTTGGCCACCGTCTCGGCGCGGCTGCTGCCACCGACCCGCGCCACCCAGCCGCGTTCGCCGGCAAATCCCGGCGCGGCGGCTTCGAACTGGTCGTCGTCGGGCGCCAGCACCACCAGGGTGGCCGCCAGCCGCGGCACCTGCGCCAGCGCCGCCAGCGTGTGCGCCACCAGCGGCTGGCCCGCCACGGCTTGATACTGCTTGGGGGCCGCGGTGCCGGCGCGACGGCCGCTGCCGGCGCAGGGCACGAGGGCAAAACAGCGGGGTTCTGGCCCGATCGGCAATGGATTCATGCGGGCGATTCTAGAATTCAGCCCTCATCACGCCCCCGAGCAACCGCTCCGGGGCGTGTTGCTGTTTTCTCGAGCCCACCCGCCGCCATGCAACTGCCCGTCATCTCCGCCAGCAAACGCTTCACCCTGCCCCGGCCCACCGGCTCGGCCGATGCGCTGCTGCTGGCCCGCCTGGCCCAGGCCCGGGCAGCCGAGAAACGCCTGCTGGCCATCATCACCGCCGAGCCCGCCGATGCCCAGCGCCTGGCCGACGAGCTGCCGTTCTTCGCGCCGGGGCTGCGCGTGGCCCTGTTCCCCGATTGGGAGACCCTGCCCTACGACAGCTTCAGCCCGCACCAGGACCTGATCAGCGAGCGGCTGGCCACGCTGTGGCGCATCCACAGCGGCGACGTCGACGTGGTGCTGTTGCCGGCCACCACCGCGCTGACGCGGCTGGCGCCGCCGTCCTTCCTGGCGGGCACCACGTTCCAGTTCAAGCAGAAGACCAAGCTGGACGAAGCGGCGCTGAAGTCGCAGCTCACGCTGGCCGGCTACAACCACGTCAGCCAGGTGGTGTCGCCCGGTGAGTACGCGGTGCGCGGCGGGCTGATCGACCTGTTTCCGATGGGCTCGCTGGTGCCCTACCGGGTCGACCTGTTCGACAACGAGGTCGACTCGATCCGCACCTTCGACCCCGACAGCCAGCGCAGCCTGTACCCGGTACCCGAAGTCCGCCTGCTGCCGGGCCGCGAGTTCCCGATGGACGAGGCCGCGCGCACCACCTTCCGCCAGCGCTGGCGCGAGAAGCTCGAAGGCGACCCGACCAAGAGCCGCATCTACAAGGACATCGCGCAGGGCATCGCCACCGCCGGCATCGAGTACTACCTGCCGCTGTTCTTCGAGCAGACCGGCACCATCTTCAGCTACCTGGGCGAGCAGGCCGCGCTGGTGCTGCACGGCGAGGTGGATGCCGCGCTCGAGCATTTCTGGACCGACACCCGCGAGCGCCACCGCTTCATCGCCGCCGACCCCGACCGCACGGTGCTGGCGCCCGAGGAGATCTTCCAGCGCAGCGACGAGTTCTTCGCCAACGCCAACCGCCATGCCACGCTGGCGCTGCGTGGCCACGATCCGGTCGACTGGGCGCGCCCGCTGCCCGACGTGGCGGCCGACCGCAATGCCACCGAGCCGCTGTCGGCGCTGGGCCGGCACCTGGACAGCACGCCGCACCGGGTGCTGATCGTCGCCGAGAGCGAGGGCCGGCGCGAGAGCCTGCTCGAGCTGCTGCGCGACCACAAGATCGAGCCGCCCAGCGTGCGCACGCTGGCCGAGTTCGAGGCCAGCGATCAGAAGTTCTGCATCACCGCGGCGCCGCTGGCGGCCGGCTTCCACTGGCACGAGCCCGCGCAGGCCATCTCGATCCAGTTCATCACCGAGACCGAGCTGTTCGCCAGCTCGCCGCAGGGCCGCCGGCGCCGCAAGCAGGAGCAGGTCAGCAGCGTCGACGCGCTGATCAAGGACCTGTCAGAGCTGAAGATCGGTGATCCGGTGGTGCACGCCAGCCACGGCATCGGCCGCTACCAGGGGCTGCTCAACATCGACCTGGGCGAGGGGCCCAGCGAGTTCCTGCACCTGCAGTACGCCGACGCCGCCACGCTGTACGTGCCGGTGAGCCAGCTGCACCTGATCAGCCGCTACACCGGCGTCAGCGCCGAGGAGGCGCCGCTGCACCGGCTGGGCTCGGGCCAGTGGGAGAAGGCCCGCCGCAAGGCCGCCGAGCAGGTGCGTGACTCGGCCGCCGAGCTGCTCAACATCTACGCGCGCCGCGCCGCCCGCGAGGGCCATGCCTTCCGCTACTCACCCGACGACTACGAGGCCTTCGCCTCGAGCTTCGGCTTCGAGGAGACGCCCGACCAGCGCGCGGCCATCCACGCGGTGATCCAGGACATGGTCAGCCCGCAGCCGATGGACCGGCTGGTCTGCGGCGATGTGGGTTTCGGCAAGACCGAGGTGGCGCTGCGCGCGGCCTTTATCGCGGTGATCGGCGGCAAGCAGGTGGCCATCCTGGCCCCCACCACGCTGCTGGCCGAGCAGCATTACCAGACCCTGGTCGACCGCTTCGGCAAGTGGCCGGTGCGCATCGCCGAGATGTCGCGCTTCCGCTCGGCCAAGGAGGTGAAGCAGGCGCTGGAAGGGCTGGAAGCCGGCACGGTGGACATCGTCGTCGGCACGCACAAGCTGCTGAGCCCGGACGTCAAGTACAAGCGGCTGGGCCTGCTGGTGATCGACGAGGAGCACCGCTTCGGCGTGCGCCACAAGGAGGCGATCAAGGCGATGCGCGCCGAGGTCGACGTGCTGACGCTCACGGCCACGCCGATCCCGCGCACGCT
>JAURXG010000543.1 GCA_030654555.1 Aquabacterium sp. | reverse complement strand
GCCCCGGTGCCGGCGGGCGCCGGGGCGCTGCTGGCGCTCGTGGCGTCGGCGTGGTGGCCCTGGGCCATCGCCGGCGCGGACGGCGCCTGGCGCGCCACGTCCACGGCCATCAGCTCGGGCGGCAGGTCCTTGGGCTCGATCACCTGCGCCGGCGCCATCACCGTGAGCCAATGGCAGATGTTCTCGAGCTGTCGCACGTTGCCCGGGAAGTCGAACGCCGTCAGCCGCTCCAGCGCGGCGTCGGTGATGCGCTTGGCCTCCACGCCCAGCTCCTTGGCGCTCTTGGCCAGGAAGAAGCGCGTCAGCGACGGCACGTCCTCGCGCCGTTCGCGCAGCGCCGGCAGCCGCAGGCGGATGACGTTGAGGCGGTGGAACAGGTCTTCGCGGAAGGCGCCCTCGCGCACTCGCTGCTCCAGGTTCTGGTGGGTGGCGGCGATCACGCGCACGTTGGCCCGCAGCGGCTGGTGGCCGCCGACGCGGTAGAACTGGCCGTCGCTGAGCACGCGCAGCAGCCGCGTCTGCAGGGCGAAGGGCATGTCGCCGATCTCGTCGAGGAACAGCGTGCCGCCGTCGGCCTGCTCGAAGCGGCCGCGGCGCATCGTCTGCGCGCCGGTGAAGGCACCGCGCTCGTGGCCGAACAGCTCGCTCTCGAGCAGGTCCTTGGGGATCGCCGCGGTGTTGATGGCGATGAACGGGCCATTGCTGCCGGCGTCCCCTCGCGGGCTGTGCTTGTGCAGCGCGCGCGCCACCAGCTCCTTGCCCGAGCCCGATTCGCCGGTGATCAGCACCGTGACGTTGCTCTGGCTGAGCCGGCCGATGGCGCGGAACACGTCCTGCATCGCCGGCGCCTGACCCAGCATCTCGGGCATCTCGGCGCCATGGGTGTCGCGCACCTCCTCGCGCAGGCTTTCTTCGACGGCGCGGCGGATCAGCTCGACCGCGCGGTTCAGGTCGAAGGGCTTGGGCAGGTACTCGAAGGCCCCGCCCTGGAAGGCCGAGACGGCGCTGTCCAGGTCGGAGTAGGCCGTCATGATGATCACCGGTAGGCCCGGCAGGCGCGCCTTGACCTTGCTCAGCAGGTCGATGCCCGAGCCGCCGGGCATGCGGATGTCGCTGACCAGCACCTGCGGTTCGTCGTCGTCCAGTGCGGCCAGCACATCGCGCGGGTTCGAGAAGCTGCGGGTGGCGAACTGCTCGCGCGCCAGCGCCTTCTCGAGCACGAAGCGGATGGATTGGTCGTCGTCTACGATCCAGATGGGTTTCATGCGGCGGCGGCCTGTTCGGAGGGCTTGAAGCAGCTGCGCTAGGGCAGCGGGATCACGATGCGGAAGAGAGTCCGGCCCGGTACGCTGTCGCACTCGATCATGCCCTGGTGTTGCTGCACGAACGTCTGCGCCAGCGTGAGCCCGAGGCCCGATCCACCATCACGCCCCGATACCAGCGGGTAGAAGATGCGATCGCGGATGTCCTCGGGCACACCCGGCCCGTTGTCCTCGATATGCAATTCCAGTGCCAGTCGAAAACGCTGCTTGCCGATGGTGACCTGGCGCGACACGCGGGTGCGCAGGATCAGCACCGCGTCGCCGTCGGCAATGCGCTGCTGCAGGGCCTGCGCCGCGTTGTGCGCGATGTTGAGCACCGCCTGGATCAGCTGCTCGCGGTCGCCGCGGAAGTCGGGGATCGAGATATCGTAGTCACGCAGCACCGCCAGGCCGCGCGGGAACTCGGCCAGGATCAGCGAGCGCACCCGCTCGCACACCTCGTGGATGTTGACGTCGCTGACCACATGCGGCTTGCGGTGCGGCGCCAGCAGCCGGTCGACCAGGGCCTGCAGACGGTCGGCCTCGTGGATGATGACCTGGGTGTACTCGGTCAGCTCCCTGCCCTCGATCTCCATCTCCAGCAGCTGCGCCGCGCCGCGGATGCCGCCCAGCGGGTTCTTGATCTCGTGCGCGAGGTTGCGGATCAGCTCCTTGTTGGCCTGCACCTGGCCCAGCGCGCGCTCCTCGCGGTCCTGCCGGGTCTGCTGCTCGATCTCGAGCATCTCCACCAGCACCCGGTCGGACCCATGCTCGATCTGCGTGACGATCACGTGCACCGGCAAGTGCTCGTGGGCCGCCACCGGCGCACGGCGCATCACGCCCTCGAAGCGGCCGGTGGCGATCTCGTTGCGGCGCACCGCGGCCACCGTCTCGCGCAGCTGATGTGCGTCGACGAACCACTCGAACAGGCTGCTGCGCATCAGCGTGCGGCGTGACAGGCCGGCCACGTCCTCGAACATCGCGTTGACGAACAGCAGCGTGCCGTCGGGTTGCACCACGGCCACCATCGTGGCCAGCAGGTCGAAGGCGTCGTAGCGTGAAGGTTCGGGCCGCTCGTTCATGGTGGCCACGCTCACGATGGCAGTTTGGCGATCTCGCGCTTGATGGCGGCGATGTCGCTCTCGGTGCGGGCGATGCCGGCCTTCATCTGCGCCACGCGGTCGAGGTAGTTCTGGAAGTTGCGCTCGTCGCCACGACGCTCGGGCTCGCCGTTGTTGTACTCGCGCTTCAGTGCCGCGAGCTTGTCTTCCTCGCGCCGGAGCTCGGCCTCCAGGATGCGGCGTGCGTCGTTGTCACGCTGGCGCTGGGCGGCGGGGTCGACCTTGGTCTCCCCCGGGCGCGACGCCGAGCTGCCGTTGGCCGCGCTCGCCGGCGCGGGCCGGGCCTTGGGCGCCTGGATGATGGTGATGGGCGCGCCTTCGATCGTGCGGCAACCGCGGTCGCGCGCCTCCTCGGGGCTGAGCGCGTCGGTGTAGAGCACCGGCGGGCCGGGGCAGCGGTAGACGTTGCCGCCTTGCGCGGCGGCAGACAGCGGCGCCAGGGCGGCCGGGCCGGCGACCCAGGCCATCAACAGGATGCTCGTGCAGCGCTTCATCGTTTCTCGGCTATCGGCACCCCACCGGAGGCACCCGTCGGCGGCATTGTCGCCCCATGCGCCGCCCACGAAAAAGGGCGGCTCGCGCCGCCCTTGCGTGTTGCGTGGCGCAGCGCCACGGCAGCCCCTTACAGGGTGTAGTACATGTCGAATTCCACCGGATGCGTGGCCATGCGGAAGCGGGTGACTTCCTGCATCTTCAGGTCGATGTAGGCATCGAGGTAGGTGTCGGTGAACACGCCACCCTTGGTCAGGAAGGCACGGTCGCGGTCCAGGTGCTCCAGCGCCTGGTCGAGGCTGTGGCAGACGGTCGGGATCTTCGCGTCTTCTTCCGGCGGCAGGTGGTACAGGTCCTTGGTGGCGGCTTCGCCCGGGTGGATCTTGTTCTCCACGCCGTCCAGGCCGGCCATCAGCAGCGCTGCGAAGCCCAGGTAGGGGTTCATCAGCGGATCGGGGAAGCGCGCTTCGACACGGCGACCCTTGGGGTTGGCCACGTAGGGGATGCGGATCGAGGCCGAGCGGTTCTTGGCCGAGTAGGCCAGCTTGACCGGGGCTTCGAAGCCGGGCACCAGGCGCTTGTAGCTGTTGGTGCCGGGGTTGGTGATCGCGTTCAGCGCACGGGCGTGCTTGATGATGCCGCCGATGTAGTACAGCGCGAAGTCGCTCAGGCCCGCGTAGCCGTCACCGGCGAACAGGTTCTTGCCGTCCTTCCAGACCGACTGGTGCACGTGCATGCCCGAGCCGTTGTCGCCGACGATCGGTTTGGGCATGAAGGTGGCGGTCTTGCCATAGGCATTGGCCACGTTTTGCACCACGTACTTCAGGACCTGGGTCCAGTCGGCGCGCTGGATCAGCGTGCTGAAACGGGTGCCGATCTCCATCTGGCCGGCGTTGGCCACCTCGTGGTGGTGCACCTCGACCGGGATGCCCAGCGATTCGAGGATCAGGCACATCTCCGAGCGCAGGTCCTGGCCGCTGTCGACCGGGGGCACCGGGAAGTAGCCGCCCTTGACGGTGGGGCGGAAGCCCGAATTGCCGTGCTCGTATTCCTTGCCGGTGTTCCAGGCGGCCTCTTCGGCCTCGATCTTGGAAAAGCAGCCCGACATGTCGTTGCCCCAGCGCACGCTGTCGAACACGAAGAACTCGGGTTCGGGGCCGAAGTAGGCGGTGTCGCCCAGGCCGGTGCTCTTCATGTAGGCCTCGGCGCGCTTGGCCAGCGAGCGCGGGTCGCGCTCGTAGGGCTTGCCGTCGGCCGGGTCGACCACGTCGCAGGTGAGGATCAGCGTCGGCTCTTCGAAGAACGGGTCGATGTTGGCCGTGTTCGGGTCGGGCATCAGCTGCATGTCGGAGGCTTCGATGCCCTTCCAACCGGCAATCGACGAGCCGTCGAAGGCATGGCCCGACGTGAACTTGTCTTCATCGAAATGGGAGACGGGCACGGACACGTGCTGCTCCTTGCCGCGGGTATCGGTGAAACGGAAATCAACGAACTTGATCTCGTTTTCTTTCACCATAGCCATCACGTCGGCGACGGTCTTTGCCATCAGGAATCTCCTAGCGGGACGCTGTTTACAGAATTGGGAATAGGGGCTCGAGTGCGGGCCTTTCCGGGGAGAGTCTCCCCGCAAGGCGCACAAGAATGTAGCAGAAAGCATGCCTGACTTTGGGGCCGCCGCCGCGCCCGGCACGCACCGCGGCGGGGGGCTGGAAACCGCCCCTCAGCCGCGCCGCGGCAGCGTTCACATCCAGCGATTCCAGGTCAGCGACGACCGAGGTGCACCAACATGGTTCGTCGAGGCGAGCCATGTTGGTGCGTCACTCTCGCACCATTTCGGGGCCAAGCTTGGCGCCCAGCGCCTGCAGGCCGACCAGCAACTCGGCGAAGGCCGGCACGGTGTGCTCGGGCCGGCCCTTGACGCCCAGCTCGATGTGGCGGCCGTAGCTGGGGTGATCGACGCTGGGCAGGCTGAAGACCTTGATGCCGGCGAAGCGCGCCTCGATGGCCTCCATCAATGGCGTCAGCGTGGCCTCCATGCTGCCCATCACGATCACCGAGCGCTCGGTCTGCACCTGGCTGCCGTGCTGGTCACGGTAGGCGCCGTCGAGCAGCGACTCGATCATCGGGTGTGCCATCACCGGGAAGCCGGGCACGAAGTGCACGTCGCCCACCGAGAAGCCGGGGATCTTGTTGTACGGATTGCGTATGATCGCCGCGCCGTCGGGGAACATGCCCATGTTCAGGCGGTGCAGGTTGTCGGGCCGGTCGGGGTCGTAGACCAGGCCCTGCTCGCGCGCGGTGTCGCGCATGCGTTCGCGGATCAGCGCCTCGGCCTCGGGGTGCAGCGCCAGCGGCCGGCCCAGTGCGGCGGCGGCGCACTGGCGGGTGTGGTCGTCGGGTGTGGCGCCGATGCCGCCGCACGAGAACACGATGTCGCCGGAGTCGAACGCATCCTTCAGCGCCGCGGTGATGTGGCCGCGGTGGTCGCCCACGTAGCGCGCCCAGGCCAGCGCCAGGCCCCGTGCGCCGAGCAGTTCGATCACCTTGGGCAGGTGCTTGTCCTGGCGTTTGCCCGAGAGGATCTCGTCGCCGATGATGATGAGGCCGAAGTTGCGCATGGGAGACCGGTGCAGAAGGCGGTTCAGGAGAGAGAGATCAGGCGATGGGCGGCGGCAGTGCCGGCGCGGCCGGTGGTGGGGTCGCCGACGGCGCGGGCGCGGCAGGCTGCAGGTCGATCACCTCGCCAGTGCCCGCCGGCCGGCTGCCGGCCTCCTCGCGGTCGACCAGATCGGCCTGGCCGCGTTGCACCGCCAGCGCCGACAGCGCGTAATGCGTGAACCACAGCGCCGAGAAACCGAACACCAGCGTGTACAGCCACACCGACACCACGATCAGCAGCGGCGCGAACACCAGCGTCAGCGCACTGGCCGCCCACAGCAGCGACGGCGCCGCGCCGAGGTAGCCCGACACCACGCCGATGCCCAGCAGCTGCGCGCGGTGCTGGCGCATCAGCGTGCGGCGCTCTTCGCTGCTGGCGTGGGCGGCCAGCACGTCGAAGCTCATCACCCGGTAGTTGAGCCAGCCCCAGATCAGCGGCGGCACCACCAGCACCAGTGGCGGGATGAACCACAGCGGCACGCTGATCACCAGCGCCACCAGCGCCAGCACCGTGCAGATCAGCGACCAGCTGATGCTGGAGAACCAGCCGGCACCCTGTTTGCGCTGCAGCGCCGGATAGCGCCGCGTGGCCACCAGGTTGACGATGGCCGGCGTCATCAGCCAGGCCACCAGCAGCACCGACAGCACCACGATCACCGGCGCAGCCAGCGCCACCACGATCAGCGGCGCCAGCACCGAGCGGAACGAGCTGCCCATCAGCGACTCGACCCACTTCAAGCCGGCATCGACCAGCGACCAGCCCTCCAGCGTGGCGCGCACGCCGGCCACCGCGGCCTCCCAGTAGAACCAGCCCAGCCCCAGCGTCAGCGCGATGCCGATCAGCAGCGGCAGCAGCGACAGGCCGATCACCTTGGGATGCAGGCAGTAGGCGCCGGCGCGCCAGAAGGAGTCGAGCAGCAATTTCATGTGGGGGCGAGGATAGCCCAGGCCGGCAGGCACCGCCGACGTCGCGGCCACCCGCTCAGGTGCGATCCACCAGCCGCTTGAGGCCCAGCCACTGCTGCGACCAGAAGCCGCGGCCATAGTCGCGGCCCTCGAGCTGGTCGCGGATGCCGGTGGGCTGCACCGCCGTGTCGAAGCGGGCCGTGCCGAAGATCCAGTCCCAGACCGGAAACAGCACCGCGAAGTTTCGCCCGCCCGGGCCGCCCTGCCCCGTCGATTCATGCCCGCTGCCGATGGCATGGTGCAGGCGGTGGAACTGCGGGCTCACCAGCAGACCACGCAGCGGGCCGAAGTCCAGCCGCACGTTGGCGTGCGACAGGCTCTCCACCAGCTGGGTGACGGCCACCAGCGCCACGAACTGCCCCGGCGCCACACCCACACCCAGCGCCAGCAGCACGAACACGCTGTCGCGCAGCAGGTCGTCGAGCAGGTGGTTGCGGTTGTCGCTCCACAGCGTCATCTGGCGCTGGCTGTGGTGCACCGCATGCAGCTGCCACCACCAGCCCACCGAGTGCTGCAGCCGGTGGTAGGCATAGTCGACCAGATCGAACAGCAGCAGGTACAGCAGGAAGCTGACCGCCGCCAGGTCGGTGACGCCGGGCCACAGGCGGTCGAGCTCGAAGCTGGGCAGTCCCAGCAGGCGCAGCTGTCCGGTCGTCCAGTCCCACAGCGGATCCACGCTGAAGAACAGCAGCACCCGGAACAGGCCGAGGCGGTGGATCAGCGTGTAGGCGATGTCGGTGCGCACCGCCGCGCGGTCGATGACCGGCTCGACCGGCCGCCAGCGCTCGAGCGCGCGCATCAGCGTGAGCATCACCACGATCTGCAGCAGGCCCACCAGCAGCCAGCCGGTGGCGCGATAGCCCTCGGCCAGCAGGTTGCCCAGCCCCAGCTGGAACATCGCCGGCTGCAGCAGGCCCTCGAACAAGGCCTGCTGGGCCTGGGCGAACAGGTCGATCAGCGTGTCCATCGTCGACAGCGGCGCTTGTCGCTCAAGGTGTGCGGTAGGCCGGGTGCTCGCGCAGCGTGGCGAAGCACAGGCCGCGCGCCTTCAGCCCGGTGATCAGCGGCGCCAGCACCGCCGGCGCCCAGGGCTCCTGCCGCGACCAGATGCCCAGGTGCGCCACCAGGATGTCACCGGCACGGATGTTGGCCAGCGCCTGCTGGAGCAGCGCGGCGTTGGGGTGGCGGTCGCTGGGCAGCTCGTCGCCCAGGAAGCCGGCCGCCGACCAGCCCGCGTGCCGCCAGCCGCAGGCCTGCGCCGCCTTCAGCAGCGCCGGCGAGGTCTTGCCGCCCGGGGCGCGAAAGATCGGCAGCATGGGCTGCCCGGTCATGGCCTGGAAGCGATCGGCCGGCCGCTGCAGTTCGGCGCAGTACTGCGCCGCGGTCAGCGCCTGGCGCTGGCCGGCCTGCGGCCCCATCGACGGCCGGGTCGTGAAGCCGCCGTCGGGACGATCGGCCAGCCAGGTGTGGTGGTCCCAGGTGTGCGAGCCGAAGGCATGGCCTTCGGCCGCCCGCTCGCGCCACCAAGGCGCCCAGTGATCGTCGAGGCTCCAGCCGCCGGTCTTGGTGCGCTCGTTGGCCAGGAAGAAGGTGGCCTTGACACCCTGCTCGCGCAGCACCTGCGCCACCAGCGGGGCCACGCCCATGTGGCCGGTGTCGAAGCTGAGGTAGACCGGCTGGCTGCACGCCACCGGGTGGCCGGCCCGGGTGGTGCCCCCACCGGCGGCCAGCAGCAGGCCCAGGACCAGCCGACGCCCGATCTCAGCGCGCGGCATGGTCCAGTGTCCACACCCCGTGCGGCGAGCGGCCCACCGGGATCTGGCGCAACAGCGTGCGGCTGTCGATGTCGATGAAGCTCAGCTTGCGCGCCCAGCGCGAGCTGACCAGCAGGGTCTTGCCGTCGGCCAGCACGTCCATGCAATCGGGGCCGCTGGGGCCGGGCAGCTCGGCCACCACGGTCATCGCCTGCGTGTCGATCATGCTGATGGTGTTGGCCACACGGTTGCTGACGAACAGGTGCCGGCCGTCGCCACGCGCCCGGAAGGCATGCGCGCCGGCGCCCGTGGCGATGCGCTGGATCAGCTTCGGTGCGGCGCCCGCGACGTCGTAGACCTCGACGAAGCGGTCGCCGGTGAGGCCCACGAACAGGCGCTTGTCGTCGCGGGTGAGGTACACGTCGGCCGGCATCTTGCCGGTGGCGATCTTCCAGCGCGGAACCTGGGTCGCCAGATCGATGGCCATCAGCTCGTCGCTGTCCTGCAGCGAGACGTAGACCAGGCTGCTCTTGCTGTCGATGTAGAGGTGGCTGGGCGTCTTGGGCGCGGCGATGCGTTTGACCAGCTGCATCGGCCGCGCCGCATCCTGCGGCACCCAGCGGTACAGGTCGACATGGTCGAGCCGGTTCGCCGCCGTGACGAACCACTTCATGTCGGGCGAAAAGCGCAGCTGGTAGGGATCGACGATGTCGGCGAGCACCCGCTGCACCTCGGCCGTGACCGGATCGATGAAGGTCAGCGAGTTGCCCAGCGCATTGGCCACCAGCAGGCTCTTCTCGTCAGGCGTCAGGTAGAGGTGGTGCGGCTCCTTGCCGGTGGGGATGCGCTTGATCTCGACGAAGCTGACCGGGTCGATCACGCTGACCGTGGCATCGAGCGAATTGAGCACGAAGATCGGCCGCAGCCTGGCGCCTGCCGCCGCCGCAGGGCCCCAGGCCAGCAAGCCACCCCACAACGGAGCGGCGCTTGCTGCAGCACCATGCAGGGCACGCGCTAGCAGCGTGCGGCGGGAGAGGGACATCGACATGGTCAGCCACCCAGGGCCGACCGGGGCGGGGGGGTTGGCAGGCAACCTGGCAGTGTACGGCCAGCGCCGGCAGCCACCACACCGTGCCCGGGCCGCGCGGCTCCAGGTCGTGACAA
>JAURXG010000532.1 GCA_030654555.1 Aquabacterium sp. | reverse complement strand
TCGGCCGCGGCCTCGAGCAGGCGCAGGTCCAGCTTGGCCAGGTTGCCGAACAGCGGCAGGATCATGAAGGGCAGGTAGGTGTAGGTCATGCCCAGCACCAGCGAGAACGGCGTGTTCATCAGCTTGCCCGGCGTGGCGATCACGCCCAGCGCCAGCAGCACCTGGTCGAGCCCCAGGCCGATCAGTGCGTCCGACACCCAGCCATGCTCGCTGAGCAGGCCCTTCCAGGCGTAGACGCGCAAGAGAAAGCTGGTCCAGAACGGCAGCATCACCAGCAGCAGCAGCGTGGGCTGCACCGTGGCCGGGGCGCGCGCCATGAAGTAGGCGAACGGGTAGCCGATGGCCAGGCACAGCAAGGTGGTGGCCGCCGCGTACTGCAGGCTGGCCAGGTAGGTCTTGTAGTACAGCGCGTCCTGGGTGATGAAGACGTAGTTGCTGAGCTTGAGCTGCAGCTGCAGCAGGCCGTCCTGGTAGCTGATCAGGTCCTTGAAGCTGACGTTCTCCATCTCGGAGACGCTGATCTTGGCCAGGATCAGGAAGGGCAGCAGGAAGAACACCAGCAGCCACGCATAGGGGATGCCGATCACGGCGCTGCGCCCGCTGAGCAGGCGCTTGAACCAGGGCGTGGAGAGGGTCGCCATGCGGGGGATTCCGGTGCCTACTGCGTCAGCACCACATGCGCCGAGCGCGACCAGTGCGCCCACACGCTGTCGCCCCAGGTCAGCTCGTCGTCCTTGTGGCGCGAGGTGTTGGCCTGGCTGATCTTGAGCCGCGCGCCGCTGGCCAGCTCGACGTGGTAGACGGTGAAGCTGCCGAAGTACGACATCTCCTTGATCGTGCCGTGCACCGTGTTGAAGTCGTCGTTGGGCTTGTGGCGGGTGACGTGGATCTTCTCGGGCCGCAGCGCCACCGTCACCGCCATGCCCAGCGTGCCGGTGATGCCGTGGCCCACGTAGTGTCGGCAGTCGGCGCTGGCGATGATCACGTGGTCGGATTCGTCGGTCTCCACCGTGCCGGGCAGCAGGTTGACGTTGCCTATGAAGTCGGCCACGAATCGGGTGGCCGGCGTCTCGTAGATGTCGGTGGGGGCGCCCACCTGCAGGAAGCGGCCCTCGCTCATGATGGCGATGCGGCTGGCCATGGTCATGGCCTCTTCCTGGTCGTGCGTCACCATCACGCAGGTGACGCCCACGCTCTCGAGGATGTTGACCAGCTCGATCTGGGTTTCCTCGCGCAGCTTCTTGTCGAGCGCGCCCAGCGGCTCGTCGAGCAGCAGCATCTGGGGCTGCTTGGCCAGGCTGCGCGCCAGCGCCACGCGCTGCTGCTGGCCGCCCGACAGCTGGTGCGGCTTGCGCTGCGCGAACTTGCCCAGCTGCACCAGCTTGAGCATGGCCTCCACGCGCTGGGCCACCTGGTCCTTGGGCAGGCCCTCGCGCTGCAGGCCGAATGCGATGTTCTGCCACACCGTGAGGTGCGGGAAGAGCGCGTAGCTCTGGAACATCATGTTGATCGGCCGCTGGTAGGGCGGCAGGTCGGCCAGGTCCTGCCCGTTGAGCACGATGCGCCCCGAGGTGGGCGAATCGAAGCCC
>JAURXG010000531.1 GCA_030654555.1 Aquabacterium sp. | reverse complement strand
CGGCTTCGCCCGCCAATGGCGACCGGAGCCTGCAAAAAAGGCGAACCGAGGTTCGCCTTGTCTGTTGTCAAACCCCGGCGTGACCGTGGGCGACCGCGGATTCTAAGTCGACCGGCCCGCCCTGTTGCGGGTAGGCCCCCGGCTCGGGCTGCGGTGGTGGGTGCTGAGGGGCTCGAACCCCCGACCTGCGCCGTGTAAGGGCGACGCTCTACCAACTGAGCTAAGCACCCGCAGCCCTTGCGCCCGGCCGGCCCTTCGGCCAGGCCGGGGCAGGTTCAGTTCAGGGCGTCCTTCAAGCCCTTGCCGGCGCGGAACTTGGGCACCTTGGCGGCCTTGATCTTGATGGCCGCGCCGGTGCGCGGGTTGCGGCCGGCACGCGCGGCGCGCTTGGTGACGGCAAAGGTGCCAAAGCCGACGATGGAGACGCTGCCGTTCTTCTTGAGGGTGGTCTTCACACCGCCGATCACGGCCTCCAGGGCACGCGTGGCCGCCGCCTTGGAAATGTCGGCCTGTTTGGCGATGTGTTCGATCAGCTCGGCTTTGTTCACGAAGGTACCCCCTCTCAAGGATGTCTCGTCGACGCGCGGCAGGTGGTGCTCGGGATCCGCGGCCGACTTGTTGGTGGCGCCCGTCCGTGGCGCTGATTCGACCCGCTTCAGGCGCTGCTGGATGCCGCTTTCATTACAGCGGCGGCACCCGGCAGTGTCAAGCGCGAGGGGCGGATTCTAGGTGCAATCAGCAGGGCGTTCCTGGTGCTTGCTCGGGCTTGCAACAGGGCGTGAAATAGCTGACGGAAGGTGCCGCAGGGGCGGGGTGCGGTGCGGGTGCGGATCAGCGTCCGTCGCCCCTCAGCACCAGCCCCACGCCCACCGCGCACAGCGCCATGCCCGCCCAGCCGCTGGGGGCCATGCGCTCGCCGAACAGCAGCCAGGCCAGCAGCGCGGTGCAGGGCGGCACCAGGTACAGCAGGCTGGTGACGCGCGTGGCCGCGCCGCGCTGGATCAGCATCATCAGCAACGAGCTGCCGCCCAGCGACAGCACCAGCACCGACCAGGCCAGCGCCACCAGCAGATCGGGGTGCCACTGCATCGTGCCCGGCTCCAGCAGCGCCAGCGGCGCGGTGACCACCAGCGCGGCGGCGATCTGCACGAAGTTGGCGCTGCGCACGTCGGCCGGCCGCACATGCCGCTTCTGGTAGAGCGTGCCCACGGTGATCGAGGCCAGCGCCAGCAGCGCCAGCGCCAGGCTGGGCCCGGTAACCTCGCCCAGCCCCATCTTGGGCCAGACCACCAGCACCAGCCCGCCCAGCCCCAGCAGCAGGCCCAGCCACTGCATCGCCGACACCGCGTACTGTCCGCGGCCGCTGACCCACAGCGCGGTGAACAGCGGTTGCAGGCCGACGATCAGCGCCGCCGTGCCGGCCGGCATGCCGGCGCGCACCGCCGCCCACACGCCGCCCAGGTAGCCCGCGTGCATCAGCACGCCGCTGACCGCCAGGTGGCCCCATTGCGCCCGGCCCTGCGGCCAGGCCACGCCGGCAGCGCGTATCCACAGGCCGAAGGCCAGCAGCGAGAAGGCGTAGCGCCAGGCCAGGAAGGTCAGCGGCGGCGCATGCGGCATGGCCAGCCGGGCGACGACGAAACCGGTGCTCCACACGCCGACGAAGACCCAGGGCATCGCGGCCAGCAGCGCCTGCTGGCGGCTTGCCGCGCGGTCCACCGCGGTCACCGGGCCTTGGCCCGGATCTCGGGCAGCGCGCGCTGCAGGTAGTACACCATCGACCAGATGGTCAGCACGCAGGCCACGAGGATCAGCACCGTGCCCCAGATGCGGGTGTCGATGAAGCCGAACACCGCGCCGTCGTACAGCAGGAAGGGGATCGCGGTCATCTGCGTGGCCGTCTTCAGCTTGCCCAGCATGTGCACCGCCACGCTGCGCGAGGCGCCGATCTGCGCCATCCACTCGCGCAGCGACGAGATCGCGATCTCGCGGCCGATGATCACCAGCGCCACCAGCACGTCCACCCGGTCGAGCTTGACCAGCACCAGCAGCGACGCGCAGACCAGGAACTTGTCGGCCACCGGATCGAGAAAGGCGCCGAAGGCCGAGGTCTGGTTGAGCTTGCGCGCCAGCCAGCCGTCGGCCCAGTCGGTGAGCGCGAACACCACGAACATCACGGTGGCGATCAGGTTGCGCGTGCCGGCGTCCAGCGGCAGGTAGAACACACCGACGATCAGCGGGATCGCGACGATGCGCGCCCAGGTCAGCAATGTCGGCAGCGTGAGGAACATGCGGCCATTGTGCAGGACGCGGCCGGCCACGGCCGTCGGTTCACAGGTCCAGCGTGCGCGGCTTGAAGCGCCGCTGCTCGTCGAACAGGAAGGTCTCGGTGAACTTCCACGGCCGCGGCAGGTGGGTGACGCTGCCGAACGGCGCGGCGCGCTGCACCGCGGCGATGGCCAGCTGCACCGTGTCCAGCGCCTGGGTCGGCTTGCGCATCACGTGGATGCGGCGCACGCTGCCGTCGCCGTTGAGCTCGATCTCCAGCACCGGGATCGCCAGCAAGGGCTCGGGCACCGGGCCGTCGTAGCTGGTGGCATGGTTGATCGCCACCAGCCGCCGCGCGGCCTGCTGGCGGTAGTCGTCCCAATCGCGGGCGTTGCGGTAGGGGGCCGGCGGGCGCGGCGTGGCACCGGCCGCACTCGGTGACGCCGGGGCGGTGGCGGTGCCGCGCGGCGCGGCCTCGGCGGGCGGCAGCGGGCGCGCCTCCACCGGTGCCGGTGCGGGCCGCAGCGTGGGGCCGCAACCGGCACACAGCATGGCGATGAGCAGGCCGCAGGCCAGGGTGCCGGGGTGGCGCCTGTCGACGGCGCTCGATGGGATGCGGCCGCGGCCGTTCAGTTCAGCGCAAGACACGGTAGATCTCCTCGGCCAGTTCATGCGAGATGCCTTCCACGCCGCACAGCTCGTCCACGCTGGCCGCCGCCACGCCGCGGATGCCGCCGAAGCGCTGCAGCAGCCGGGCCCGCTTCTTCGGGCCGACGCCGGCGATGTCCTCGAGCCTGCTGCCGCCGGTGCGCACGCTGGCGCGCTTGGCGCGCATGCCGGTGATGGCGAAGCGGTGGGCCTCGTCGCGGATCTGCGCCACCAGCATCAGCGCGGCCGAATCGTGGCCCAGGTAGACCTTGTCGCGGCCGTCGGCGAACACCAGCTCTTCCAGCCCCACCTTGCGGCCCTCGCCCTTCTCGACGCCGACGATCAGCGACAGGTCCAGCCCCAGCGACTGGAACACCTCGCGCGCCATGCTCACCTGGCCGCGGCCGCCGTCGACCAGCACCAGCTCGGGCAGGCGCAGCGCCTTGGGCAGCACCGCATTGCCGGCATCGACGGCCAGCTCGCCCGACTTCTGCGCCGCCGCCCGCGCCTCGGCCACCTTGGCGTAGCGCCGCGTCAGCACCTGGCGCATCGCAGCGTAGTCGTCGCCGCCGGTGATGCCGTCGATGTTGTAGCGCCGGTAGTCGGCCGGGCGCATCGCGTGGTTCTCGTAGACCACGCAGCTGGCCTGGGTGGCCTCGCCCGCGGTGTGGCTGATGTCGAAGCACTCGATGCGCAGCGCGTCGATGTCGGCCACCACCAGGTCGAGGGCGTCGACCAGCGCGCGGGTGCGCTCGCGCTGGCTGCCCTCCTCGGCCAGCAACCGGGCCAGCGCGATCTGGGCGCCCTTCTCGGCCATCTCCAGCCAGGTGCGGCGCTGTTCGCGCGGCTGGTGCTGGGCGTTGATCTTGGTGCCGGTCTGCTCGCTCAGCGCGGCCAGCAGGTCGGGCGACACCGCGTGGCTGAGCACCAGCGCCGCCGGTGGCGCCACGCCCAGGTAATGCTGGGCGATGAAGGCCTCCAGCACCTGCTGCTCGACCGAGGCCTGGTCGGGCCGCTCGTCGGCCTGCTCCACCGACAGCGCCGTGGCCTCTTCGACATGGGTGGGAAAGTAGGCCCGGTCGCCCAGGTGCCGGCCGCCGCGCACCATCGCCAGGTTGACGCAGGCGCGCCCGCCCTGCACCCGCACCGCCAGCACGTCGACGTCGCGGTCGCGCGACGACAGGCTGCTCTCCTCCATGCTCTGCTGGTGCAGCACCCGCGACAGCGCGCTGATCTGGTTGCGCACCTCGGCCGCGCGCTCGAACTCCAGCGCGTCGGCGTAGGCCATCATCTGCGTCTGCAGCGTGCCGATCACTTCATCCGTGGCGCCCAGCAGGAAGCGCTCGGCGTTGCTCACGTCGCGCGCATAGTCGGCCGGCGAGATCAGCCCCACGCAAGGGCCCGAGCAGCGCCTGATCTGGTAGAGCAGGCAAGGCCGCGAGCGGTTGGCATAGACCGTGTCCTCGCAGGTGCGCAGCTTGAAGGCCTTCTGCAGCAGCAGGATGGTCTCCTTCACCGCCCAGGCGCCGGGGTAGGGGCCGAAGTAGGTGTGCTTGCGGTCG
>JAURXG010000525.1 GCA_030654555.1 Aquabacterium sp. | reverse complement strand
GAACAGATCATCCAGATGAGCAACGGCTGCGTCTGCTGCACCATCCGCGAAGACCTGCGCACCACGCTGAGCGAGCTAGCGGCCAAGCGCCGCAAGGGCGAGCTGCACTTCGACCGGGTGGTGATCGAGACCACCGGCCTGGCCGACCCGGGCCCGGTGGCGCAGACCTTCTTCATGGACGACGAGATCGCCGAGAGCTACCTGCTCGACTCGATCCTGACGCTGGTCGACGCGGTGCACGCCGAGCAGCAGCTCGACGCCCGCCAGGAGGCGCGCCGCCAGGTGGGCTTTGCCGACCAGATCTTCATCAGCAAGACCGACCTGGCCGACCCCGTTGCGGTCGAGGCGCTGGCGCACCGCATCAAGCACATGAACCCGCGCGCGCCGCAGCACAAGGTGCACTTCGGCGAGGTGCCGATCACCAGCGTGTTCGACCTCAAGGGCTTCAACCTCAACGCCAAGCTGGAGATCGACCCCGAGTTCCTGGCCGCCGACGACGCCCATGCGCACGACCACCATGCGCATGGCCATGATCACGGCCACGACCATGAACACGGCGAGCACTGCGACCACCCGGCCCACCATGCGCACGACGACGACGTCAAGTCCTTCGTCTTCCGCGCCGAGCGGCCGTTCCACGCCGCCAAGCTGGAAGATTTTCTCGGCTCGATCGTGCAGGTCTACGGCCCGAAGATGCTGCGCTACAAGGGCGTGCTCTACATGAAAGGCAGCGAGCGCAAGGTGGTGTTCCAGGGCGTGCACCAGCTGATGGGCAGCGATCTGGGCCCCAAATGGGTGCCCGGCGAGAAGAAGATGAGCAAGATGGTGTTCATCGGCATCGACCTGCCGCGTGACATCCTGCTGCAAGGCTTGGAGGGCTGCCTGGTCTGAGCACCGGAAACCGCCTGCGGGCGTGGCTACAATCCGCGCGCCTCAAGCGACGCGGCAGATTCACAGGCCGTGGCGGACAACAGGTATAACGCCACTGCGAGGAGTCCCGAAGTGAGCAAAACCACGGTCAAAGTGCCGGCCTCAACCCCAGCCACCCCCAAGCCCGCCACCGGCGCGGCAGCCGCACCCACGGCCGCCGCCCCCAAGCCCGCCAAGTCCACCAGCAAGGCGGCCGCCGCCAAGGCCGCCGCCGCGCCCCAGCCTGTTCCTGCGCCGGCACCGGCCACCAGCCGCTTCGCCGAGCGCTTCGCCCCTCCCAAGCCTCCCGCCCGTGGATACCCCGAACCAATGGATATTGTGAAAACCGCCCACAAGGCGGACCCGAAGCTGATCAACGCCTGGAAGACCAAGGCCGGCAAGGACCTGACCGAAGCCGAACTGCAGGCCATGCCCGATTCGGAGTACATGAACGAGAAGCAGCTGGAGTTCTTCCGCGCCCGGCTGCAGGCCCTGAAGGACGACCTGCTGTCGAACGCCGGCGAGACCACCGAGCACCTGCGCGAGGACACCTCCATCGTGCCCGACCCGGCCGACCGCGCCACCATCGAGGAAGAGCACGCCCTCGAGCTGCGCACCCGCGACCGCGAGCGCAAGCTGCTGAAGAAGATCTCGCAGTCGATCGTGCGCATCGACGCCGGCGACTACGGCTTCTGCGACGAGACCGGCGAACCGATCGGCCTGGGCCGGTTGTTGGCGCGGCCCACGGCCACGCTGTCGCTCGAGGCGCAGCAACGCCGCGAGCTCAAGCAGAAGATGTTCGGGGACTGAGCTTGACCCCGTCATCCGGGCCGACCACCCACGTGCATGGCCCGGCCGAACCTGCTGCCTGACTCGCATGGCTGATCCCAAGCAAGGCGCCGGCTTCTTCCGCAAGGTGGTGCGTTTCGTGTCCAACCCGGCCACCGAGTGGTCGGAGGTGGCCACCCGCGTGGACGAGAGCCAGGAGCTCGAGAAATCCGAGCTCAAGGCCATGGTCGAGCGCAAGCGCCGCAACGATTTCGTGCGCAAGCGCGAGTTCGACACGCTGCGCAAGCTGCGCCGCGAGGGCCTGTCGCCCGAGCAGCTGGCCGCGCTGGGCGGCTCGTCCAAGGTGGACGACTCCGAGGTGCGGCTGGTCGAGGGCGGCGCCCGCGTGGACATCGGCGTGAAGGCCAAGATCGACGAGATC
>JAURXG010000519.1 GCA_030654555.1 Aquabacterium sp. | reverse complement strand
GCCCCTGAATCCCCAATCTTCGGAGACATTCCCCCATGGCCGAGATGAGCAACGAAGGCGCCAACAGCGCCGCCGGCATCGACCTGAGCCAGTTCTTCCAGGTTTTCTTCGAGGAAGCCGGCGAGAACCTGCAGTCGATGGAGCAGATGCTGCTGGAACTCGACATCGAGGCCGCCGACGACGAAGAGCTCAACGCGATCTTTCGCTGCGCGCACTCGGTCAAGGGCGGCGCGGCCACCTTCGGCTTCACCGATGTGGCCGAACTGACGCACCAGATGGAAGCGCTGCTCGACAAGCTGCGCCGCCACGAGCTTCAACCCACCACCCAGATGGTGGACGTGCTGCTGTCCGCCGGCGACGCGCTGAAAGCGCTGTTGTCGCGCCACCAGGGCACCGGCGCCGACGCGCCCGACACCACCGACCTGAAGCTGACCATCAAGACCCTGTGCGCCGGTGGCCGGGTCGACACCTCGGCGCCGGCGCTGGCGGCGGCACCGGCCGCGCTGGCCGACCCCGCGCCCGCTGTGGCGCCGGCCGATGGCACCCGCCTGCTCGAGCTGACCGTGGGCGCGCTGGCCGACACCACCCTGGCCGACAGCCTGATCGAGCTGTTCGACGAGATCGACGGCCTGGGCAAGATCGAGCCGCTGGACGCCGGCCGTGGCGCCGACGGCATGCGCCGCTTCAAGATCACCACCACCAGCAGCGACAACGACCTGCTGGACCTGTTCACCTTCCACGTGCCGCGCGAGGCCGTCAGCCTCAAGGCCATGGGCCCCGGCTACGGCTTCTACGACGGCGCCCCGGGCGCCCCGCTGGCCGAGGCGGCGCCCAAGGAACTGGGCTACGGCTTCTTCGACGAGGCGCCCGGCGCGCCCGGCCAGGCCGCCGCCACGCCGGCGGTGCCCAGCGTGGTCAGTGAAACCCCGGCGGCACCCAAGCCGGCAGCACCCAAGCCCGCCGCCAAGCCCGAGGCCCGGGCCGCCGCCGCGCTGGAGGCCGCCACGCTGCGCGTGTCGGTCGAGAAGGTCGACCAGCTGATCAACCTGGTGGGCGAGCTGGTCATCACCCAGGCCATGCTGGCGCAGAACAGCAAGGGGCTGGACGCCGGCCTGAACCAGCAGATGAGCAGCGGCCTGGCCGACCTGGAGCGCAACACCCGCGATCTGCAGGAGGCGGTGATGTCGATCCGGATGATTCCGATGTCGATGGTCTTCAACCGCGTCCCGCGCATGCTGCGCGACCTGGCGGCCAAGCTGGGCAAGAAGGTCGAGCTGGTGACGCTGGGCGAGAGCACCGAGCTGGACAAGGGCATGGTCGAGAAGATCACCGACCCGCTGACCCACCTGGTGCGCAACAGCTGCGACCACGGCATCGAGCTGCCGGCCGAACGCCTGGCCAAGGGTAAGCCCGAGACCGGCACGCTGACGCTGGTGGCCAGCCACCAGGGCGGCAGCATCGTCATCGAGGTGCGTGACGACGGCAAGGGCCTGAACCGCGGCAAGCTGATCCAGAAGGCCCGCGAGAAGGGCATCGACGCGCCCGACTCGATGACCGACAGCGAGGTCTGGAACCTGATCTTCGCGCCCGGCTTCTCCACCGCCGAGGTGGTGACCGACGTCTCGGGCCGCGGCGTCGGCATGGACGTGGTGAA
>JAURXG010000515.1 GCA_030654555.1 Aquabacterium sp. | reverse complement strand
TTCAGCCAGGGCGACGGCGAGATCACCTTCTGCGGCGCCATCGAGATGGCCGGCTGGGTGCACATGAAGGTCACGCTGATCAAGGGCGGCATGGCCAAGTACGGCATCAAGAACCCGATCTTCAAGCCCAGCCCGATCACCCCCACCTACAACGACTACCTGATCTTCGAGGGCATCAGCGTCGACGAGAGCGGCAAGCAGTACTACCTGGACGTCAACGTGGCCTACCGCCAGGCCTGCCTGAACGCGATCGAGTACCTGAAGAAGTTCGGCTACTCGGGCGCGCAGGCCTATTCGATCCTGGGCACCGCCCCGGTGCAGGGCCACATCAGCGGCGTGGTCGACGTGCCCAACGCCTGCGCCACGTTGTGGCTGCCGACGCAGATCTTCGACTTCGACATCAACCCGAATGCCGCCGGTCCGATCAAGCACCTGGACGGCTCGATCGACATGCCGCTGTCGCAAGACGTGATCTGACCCTGCCCGAACCGGAGCCGCCGCCATGCCGACCTACGACTACGCCTGTTCGGACTGCGGCGGCTTCGACGCCTTCCGCAGCCTGGCCGACCGCAACGAGCCCGCCACCTGCCCCGATTGCGGCGGGGCCTCGCCGCGCGTCTTCGCCACCGCGCCGCGGCTGGCGCTGATGGACGGCCACACCCGCAGCGCGATGGCCACCAACGAGCGCGCGCGGCACGAGCCGCAGCGCTCGGGCGACTATGCGCGGCTCAAGCATCCCGCCGGCTGCGGCTGCTGCAGCAGCGCCAAACGCGGCGCCACGCTGAAGGCGCCCAACGGCAACAAGGCCTTTCCCAGCAAGCGGCCCTGGATGATCAGCCACTGAGCGCCGGGGGGCCGTGGCGGTGGTTCAGGCCACGCTGGCCAGTGGCAGCGCCAGGAAGAAGCGCACCATCTCGGCCGACGCATCCGGCCCGGCATCGTCGGTGAACGAGCCCTTCGCGCTGCCGCCCGACCAGGCATGGCCGGCGCCGTGCACGGTCCAGAACTCGATCTGCGGTTCGCCGCTGGCCGTTGCATGCACCGTGCGGCTGTAGCTTCTGCCGCCGGGTGAACTGCCGCGGTGCGTGCTGCTGCGCCAGGCGGCATCGGCCAACTCGACGCGGTGGGCCTCCTGGGCCTGGCGGACGATCTCGGCGCCGTTGATCGACTGCACGGTGTGGTCTCGATCGCCGTGGAAGACGATGGTGGGCACCGCCTGAACGGCGGCCCTGCGCGCCGCCGCGGCGGGCGCGGCCATGGCCAGCCCGCTGCGGCCGCCTTTCATCGCCGCGATCGCCGAACCGATGTCGTGGGCGCTGCCATAGGGCAAGCCGGAATGGGCGCCGACGCCCGCGTACAGCTCGGGGTAGGTTTCGCCCAGGATCACGGCCATGGCCGCGCCGGCCGACAGCCCGGCGACGAACACCCGCCGCGGGTCGGCGCCGTGGCGCGCCACCACCTCGCGGGTGATGCCGGCGATCAACGAAGGCTCGCCGCCGTCACGCGCCTGGTCCTGCGCCTTGAACCAGTTCCAGCACTTCGACGCATTCGCGTGGCCGGCCTGCTCGGGGTAGACGACCAGGAAGCCGTGCGCATCGGCCAAGCGGTTCATCTGGGTGCCTGCGGCAAAGTCGGCCGCCGACTGGGTGCAGCCATGCAGCATCACCACCACCGCGGGCCGCGCCGGCGCCAGCCCGGCTGGGATGTAGAGCTTGTACGCCCGCGACCCGGCCTGGTTGCTGAAGGCATGCGTCTCGAAGCGTCCTGGCACGGGGGTGTCGTCGGTCGGCGTCTCGGGCATCAACACCGGCGTTGTCTCGTCGCCGACGTCGACCACCTGGGCCCTCACGTCGATGATCGAGTTGCGCGCCGTCGCGTGGCCGGCCGCGCTGGGCAGGCCAGCGCTGGCCAGGGCCTGGCGGATCGTCTCCGTCACGCCGCGCATCGGCCCCGACGCGGTGTCGAGCCCGGCGGACGTGAGTGCGCGCTGGATCGTCTCGTGGATGGCCGTGGCGTCGAAGGCCGGTGCCCGCGTATGGAAGGGGTTCTTCATGAAGGGGCTCTCTCAGGGGCTGCAGGGTTCAACGGATGCGGTCGGCCAGCGCACGCCGCACGGCGGGGCTGGCCTGGAAGGCGCCCAGCACCGTCACGGAATCGAGGGCGGCCAGCGCCAGCGCCGGCGTCACGTCGTCGGCGATGCGGGCCAGGCCGACGACCTGGACCTGGAGTCGCTGG
>JAURXG010000503.1 GCA_030654555.1 Aquabacterium sp. | reverse complement strand
CACACCTGCAGCAGCGTTACGGCACGGCCTGAGCCGCGGGGCTTCGGCCGGCGGGCGCGCGGCCCCCGGTCAGCGGCCCGCCAGGACTGCCTTTCCAGCCCCTATCAGCCGCCCATCAGGGCAGCTTTTCCAGCGCGTGCTGGTAGGCCGGCTGGTGCATCAGCTCGTCCCAGGGCAGCGGCGGGCTCAGCGGCAGCAGGTCGAGCCGGCGCGCCTCGCTGTCGCCATCGGGCCGCCAGCGGCCGTCGGCGTGCGCGGCCAGCAGGCCGTCGAGCAGCGCGTCGACCGCTGCGCCGCCGTCCACCGACTGGTTGCACAGCAGCACCAGGTCGCAGCCGGCGTTCAGTGCGGCCAGTGCGCCGTCCAGTGTGCTGCCGGCCACCTTGGCGCCTTCCATGCTGAGGTCGTCGCTGAAGATCGCCCCCTGGAAGCCCAGGTCGCCACGCAGGATGTGCCGCAGCCAGCGCTCGGAGAAGCCGGCCGGCATCGCATCGACCTTCGGGTAGATCACATGCGCCGGCATCACGCGGGCCAGGCTGGTTGACAGCCATTCGTAGGGCTTGGCGTCGTCGGCCAGGATCGCCTTGAGTGATCGCTTGTCGACCGGCACCGCCACGTGGCTGTCGGCCTTCACGTAGCCATGCCCGGGAAAGTGCTTGCCGCAGTTGGCCATACCCGACAGCAGCAGGCCGTGCATCAGGCTCTTGGCCAGCATCGTCGCCACGCGGGCATCGCGGTGGAAGGCGCGGTCGCCGATCACGCTGCTGCCGCCGTGGTCCAGATCGAGCACCGGCGTGAAGCTCAGGTCGACGCCGCAGGCGCGCAGTTCGGCACCCAGCACGTAGCCCGCTGCGGTGGCGGCATCGGTGGCGGCCAGTGCGTCGCGCATCCAGGCCTCGCCCAGCGCGCGCATCGCCGGCAGGTGGGTGAAGCCGTCGTTGCGAAAGCGTTGCACCCGGCCGCCTTCATGGTCGACGCAGATCAGCACGTCGGGGCGGATGGCCTTGATCTCGGCGGTCAGCGCGGTGAGCTGCGCCCGGTCGACCCAGTTGCGGGCGAACAGGATCAGCCCGCCAGTCAGCGGGTGCTGCAGGCGGCGGCGGTCGTCGGCGTTGAGCGTGGTGCCGGCGATGTCGAGCACCACGGCGGCGTGGCCGATGGTCGTGTCTTGGGTCATGGTGTTGGGGCTTTCTCCACCACCACGAAGGAGGCGGCGTAATCGGATTCGTCGGTCAGGGTGACATGGGCCCGCAGGCCCCGCGCGGCAAACCAGTCGGCCAGCGCACCGTTCAGGCGCACCACCGGGGCGCCACTGGGCAGGTTGAGGATCTCGCAGGCGCGCCAGGTCATCGGCAAACGCATGCCCAGGCCGATGGCCTTGGAAAAGGCCTCCTTGGCCGAGAAGCGGGTGGCCAGGTAGGCCACGCCGCGCACCTCGGCGCGGGTGCGGCGGGCGTGGAACACCTGCAACTCGGTGGGACCCAGCACCTTCTCGGCAAAACGGTCACCACGCCGCGCCAGCGTGGCACGCAGGCGGCGGATGTCGCAGATGTCGGTGCCGATGCCGTGAATCATCAGATCGGCGCAAAGGCGCGCTGGATGCAGCGCTGGTAGTCGCGCACCGTCTCGGCCAGGCCCAGTTCCAGCGCATCGGCCATCAGCGCATGGCCGATCGACACCTCGAGCACGCCGGGCACGGCACGCAGGAAGTCGGTGAGGTTGTCGCGGTTCAGGTCGTGGCCGGCGTTGAGCTCCAGCCCCGCGGCCAGCGCTGCCTGGGCCGCGGCGGTGTAGCGCGCCAGCACCTCGGCCTGCGCCGGCGTGCCATGCGCGCTGGCGTAGGCCTCGGTGTAGAGCTCCACACGGTCGGCCCCCGCGGCGCGAGCGGCCGCCATCATCTCGGGGATCGGGTCCATGAACAGGCTGACGCGCACGCCCAGCGTGCGGGCTTCGTCGATCACCGGCTGCAGGCGCGCAGCATCGTCCGGGAAGCGCCAGCCGTGGTCGCTGGTGAACTGGTCTTCGCTGTCGGGCACCAGGGTCACCTGATGCGGCCGCAGTTCGCGCACGAAGCCCATCAGGTTGTGGAAGGGGTTGCCCTCGATGTTGTACTCGGCCTCGGGCCACTGCTTCATCAGCGCGGCCAGGTCGTGCACGTCCTGCGGGCGGATGTGGCGCGCGTCGGGCCGCGGGTGCACCGTGATGCCCTCGGCGCCGGCCTCCAGCGCGATGCGCGAGAGCTTCACCACGTCGGGGATGCCGAGGTGGCGCGTATTGCGCAGCAGCGCGATCTTGTTGACGTTGACCGACAGCGCCGTGCGGTGGCCGCGGGCGTGGGCTTCGGGGGCGATCAGCGGGTTCATGGTGGCAGGCTCAGGGTGACGGGGCGCGATCGGCAGGCGGCGGGGCCGCATCCAGCAGCCGGCGCACGTCCAGCATCATCTGGCGGGTGCGCAACGGCGGCGAGCCCAGATGATAGTGAAGCAGCGTGCGCAGCTGGCCTTTCAGCGCGGGCAACGCCGCCTGGCAGGCGTGGCGCAGGGCCTCGCGGTGATTGGCATCCAGCGCGGCCTGCAGCGCCAGGCACAGCGCGCCGCTCAGCGCCGGCTCGTCGTCCGCGGCCGCCACCAGCCCGGCTTCGCCCTGCAGCCGGTAGTGGCGCTCGGGCTGCACCCGCGCCTGCGTGGTGGTGCTGCGGCCCAGGTCGGGCAGCACGCCGGTCTCGCGCAGCAGCAGCAGCTCGAAGGCCCGCAGCGGCGATTCATCCTCGGCCGCAGCCAGCGCGTGCAGCGTGTCGGCGTAGGCGTCGAAGAGCTGCTCGTGCGGATCGCCACGTGCCAGCAGCTTCATCAGCAGCTCGTTGAGGTAGAAGCCGGTGATCAATCGCGCCGGCGGCAACGTGGCGCCGGCGCCGGCGTACTCGGCCGAGCGCAGCGTCAGGATGTCGGCGCCCTCCTCGCCCTTGGGCCGGACGGTGGCCACCAGCAGGCGCTGGAACGGCATCAGCACCGGCCGCAGCTGCGAATACGGCCGCTTGGCGCCCTTGGCCACCGCCGCCACGCGGCCCTGCTCACGCGTGAACAGGTCGAGGATCAGGCTGGTCTCGCTCCAGTCCCATTGATGCAGGACGAATGCCGGCTGCGGCGCCGCACGACTCATCGGGGCTCATTCATAACCGTAGGACCGCAGGTGTTCCTCGCTGTCGGCCCAGCCCGAGCGCACCTTCACCCACAGCTCCAGGAACACCTTGCTGTCGGTCAGCTTCTCCAGCTCTTGCCGGGTCTCGCTGCCGATGCGCTTGAGGCGCTCGCCGCCCTCGCCGATGACCATGCCCTTGTGCGCGTCGCGCTCGACCACGATGGTGGCGGCGATGCGGCGCAGGTTGCCCTCTTCCTCGTACTTGTCGATCACCACGGTGGCGCTGTAGGGCAGTTCGTCGCCGGTCAGGCGGAACAGCTTCTCGCGGATCAGCTCGGCCGCCATGAACTTGTCGCTGCGGTCGGTGAGCGCGTCTTCCTCGTACATCCACGGCTGCTCGGGCAGGTAGGGTTCGACGATCTTGAACAGCCGCTCCACGTCGCCGGGCTTGGTGGCCGACATCGGCACGAATTCGGTGAACGGGTGGCGCTCCTGCATGCTCTTGAGCCAGGGCATCACGTCGGTGCGGCGCGTGATGGTGTCGAGCTTGTTGGCCACCAGGAAAGCCGGCTTGTCGGTGGGCAGCAGCGCCAGCACCTTGGCGTCGTCGAGCGTGAACTTGCCGGCCTCGACCATGAACAGCACCACGTCCACGTCGCCCAGCACCGAGGTGACGGTGCGGTTCAAGTTGCGGTTGAGCGCGGTGCGCCCGCGGATGTCCTTGGTCTGGAAGCCGGGCGTGTCGACGAAGACGAACTGCGTATCGCCCAGCGTGCGGATGCCGGTGATGCGGTGGCGCGTGGTCTGCGCCTTGCGCGAGGTGATGCTGATCTTCTGCCCCACCAGCGCGTTGAGCAGGGTCGACTTGCCGACGTTGGGCCGGCCGACGATGGCGATCAGGCCGCAGCGGCGGCCCTCGCCCGCCAACGGGTCGACGGGGGGCTGGGACGGCTGGGTTTCTTCGGGGTTCATGGTGAAGCTCGGGTGGGCGGCCCTGCGGGCCGGTCAGGTGGCATCACCTGGGATCTTGGATCGGGGAAACGGCGGTGGCGACCGGCTCACGAGCGCAGCGCGCTGCCGGGCTTGTCGCTGGCCTTCAGGCGGCCCAGCATGCGGCGCGCGGCCTCCTGCTCGGCGGTGCGGCGCGACTTGCCCTCGCCCTGCTCGGCCAGGCCCAGCGCGGGCACGGCGCATTCGACGTCGAAGGTCTGCGCATGCGCCTGGCCGCGCGTGGCGACGATGCGGTAGCTGGGCACCGGCAGCTTGCGCGCCTGCAGCCATTCCTGCAGTTCGGTCTTGGCGTCCTTGCTCCAGCTGTCGGTCTCGGTGCTGGCGATCAGCTCGCCGAACAGCTGGCGCACCAGCTGCGTGGCCGGCGGCAGGCCGGCGTCGATGAAGATCGCGCCGATCAGCGCCTCCACCGCATCGGCCAGGATCGACGGCCGCTGCGCGCCGCCGCCGCGGGCCTCGCCCTCGGACAGGCGCAGCACCTCGGGCAGGCCCAGCACCAGCGCGGCGCGGTGCAGGCTGTCCTCGCGCACCAGGTGGGCCCGCACGCGGGTCAGGTCGCCTTCGTCGGAGACGGCAAAGCGCTCGTAGAGCAGGCTGGAGACGGCCAGGTTGAGCACCGCGTCGCCGAGGAACTCGAGCCGCTCGTTGTGGTCGGCGCCGAAGCTGCGGTGGGTAATCGCGCGCTGCAGCAGCGCCGCATCGGTGAAGCGGTGGCCCAGTCGGGCTTGCAGCGCTTCGAGGCGTGAATCGGGGCGGGGTTCCATGGGCTAAGTGTGAGGCAAGCGGCGGGCCGGGCCAAGCGGCCAGATCGGCCGTGCCCGACGTCGTTCACAGGCTCACTTGGAGTGCCCGGCGTACTTGATCAGCAGGAACACCGGTCCGAAGAGTTCGATCTCTTTCTCGTAGGCGAAGCTGATCACCACCCGGCCGTTTTCCTTGGTGATGTCGAGTTCCTTGCTCTGCACCGAACTGATGGTGGCGTCGATCTGGCGCTGCTTGTCGAACGACGCGCGGATCTCGGGCACGGTGTTGGCCGGCGACGCCGCGATGCGGTCGACCACGTTCTGGATGGTGTAGAACTCGGTCACCGTGGGCAGCACCCGCACCGCCAGGTAGCCGACCATGCCCACCAGGATGGCCCAGGCCAGCAGGCCGATCAAGGTGAAGCCGCGCGGGTGCTGCCGCGCAACAGGCTGGAAGCGTCGGGCTGGTCTCATGGTCATCCGCAGGGACAGCGGCATCAGTCGAACAGACCGATGCGGCGCAGGTTGCCGAAGTTCATCCACACCATGAAGGCACGGCCGACGATGTTCTCGTCGGGCACGAAGCCCCAGTAGCGTGAATCCTGTGAATTGTCGCGGTTGTC
>JAURXG010000501.1 GCA_030654555.1 Aquabacterium sp. | reverse complement strand
CCAGAACACCGGGCGCGCGCCGCGCGTGCGGTCGAACACGTCGACAAACAGCAGCGCCTGGCTGGCCTCGCGGGCCGATGGTGGGCGCAGCAGCGACACGCCCACGTACAGGCCGGCGTTGGCCAGCAGACTCCAGAACAGCGAGTGGGTCAGCGGGTCCAGCCCGCCCAGGCCCAGCAACTGCTCGGGCCGCAGCAGCGGCAGGCCGAACAAGCCGTCGGCGATGAAGCCGGTCTGCCACCAGCCCGACTTGGCGATCGACGGCAGCATCAGCGTGTAGATCCACAGCCCGAAGCCGCCCAGCAGCCCGGCCAGCGCGCCGCCACGGGTGCCGCCCTTCCAGTACATGCCGCCCAGCAGGGCCGGCGCAAACTGCGCCACCGCGGCAAAGCTGATCAGGCCGATCGAGACCAGGGCATAGGCCTCACCCGCCAGGTGGTAGTAGACATAGCCCAGCAGCAGCACCGCCAGGATGGCGATGCGGCGCACGGCCAGCAGCCAACCGGTCAGGTCGTGCCGGCGCGACACCCGCTGCCAGCGCAGCAGCAGCGGCATCACCAGGTCGTTGCAGACCATGGTGGACACCGCGATGGCCTCGACGATCACCATGCCGGTGGCCGCCGACAGCCCGCCGACGAAGGCCACCAGCGCCAGGCCGTGCCAGCCCGCCGCCAGCGGCAGCGACAGCACGAAGGTGTCGGCGTTGACGCCCGGCTGGCCGGCGAAGTACAGCAGCCCGCCCAGCGCGATCGGCAGCACGAACAGGTTGATCAGCAGCAGGTAGGCCGGAAACACCCAGGCCGCGCGCTTGAGGTGCCGCTCGGCCACGTTCTCGACCACCATCACCTGGAACTGGCGCGGCAGGAAGATCACGCTGAGCATCGACAACAGCGTCAGCGCCAGCCACTGCGCATAGGGAAAAGGCTTGCCCTGCTCCAGCGTCAGCAGCCGGGCGAGCTCGGGCACCGCGCTGGCGCGCTCGAACAGGTCGACCGGCCCGGCGAACAGGCCCCAGGTGACGAAGGCGCCCACCGCCAGAAAGGCCAGCAGCTTGACCACCGACTCGAAGGCGATGGCCGCCACCATGCCCTCGTGGCGCTCGGTGGCATCCAGGTGCCGCGTGCCGAAGACGATGGTGAAGCCCGCCAGCGCCAACGCCACGTACAGCGTGCTGTCGCCCCACCAGGGGCCACCCGCGGCCAGCGCCTGGCCGGCGGGCGTGGTCAGCAGGCTGTAGCCGCTGGCGATGGCTTTGAGCTGCAGCGCGATGTAGGGCACGATGCCCACCACGGTGATCAGCGTCACCAGCCCGGCCAGCAGCGGGCTCTTGCCATGGCGGCTGGCCACGAAGTCGGCGATCGAGGTCAGCCGGTAGGTGTGCGCGATGCGGATCATCTTGCGCAGCACCGTCCAGGCCAGCAGCATCGCCAGCATCGGCCCCAGGTAGATCGGCAGGAACCACACCCCGCCCGAGGCCGCCCGGCCGACCGAGCCGAAATACGTCCAGGCGGTGCAGTACACCGCCATAGACAGCGCATAAACCCAAGCGTTGCCGATCACCGAGCGGCCCCGCGCGGCGCGCCGGTCAGCCCAGCCCGCCACCGCGAACAGCCCCAGCAAGTAGGCGAACGAGGCGCCCAGGACCAGTGCGGGTGTCAGCATCTGGGTGTCAGCATCGATCGGCAGGGGGTGGCGGCAGAGGCAGCAGCGTGGGCAGCCCGGGCATCAATCCGGCAGGCGTTCCAGCAGCACCGCCAGCAAGGCGATCAGCAAGGCCCAGACGCCAAACAGCGCGGCGGGAAACAGCGGCAGGCCGAACACCAGCACGGCGTGGTCCCACAGCGCCAGCAAGGGGAAGTTCAACAGCAGCAGCCCGGCGGCAAACAGCGCCAGCAGTCGCTGGGTCACCAAGCCC
>JAURXG010000392.1 GCA_030654555.1 Aquabacterium sp. | reverse complement strand
CCACCACCCAGCCGATGTCGCTGGTGCTGAAGTAGGTCTCGCCCGCCTCGCCCATGTAGATGTGCTTCATCGACGCGGCCAGCGCGACCGCGTAGCCGCCGGTGTCGCGCTGCACGCCCTTGGGCTTGCCGGTGGTGCCGCTGGTGTAGAGCGTGTAGCTCGGGTCGCTGGACTCGAGCCAGACGCAGGGCACCTGGGCATCGATGAACTGCTGGCGCAGCGCGGCGTAGTCGGCATCGCGGCCGGCCACGCGCTCGAACGGCGTGAGGCCGCGGTCGACCATCAGCACATGCGCCGGCTTGTGCTGCGCCAGCTTGATGGCCTCGTCGAGCAGCGGCTTGTAGGGCACCACCTTGCCGCCGCGGCTGCCGGCGTCGGTGCTGACGATCACCACCGGCTCGGCATCGTCGATGCGGGTGGCCAGGCTGTGGCTGGCAAAACCGCCGAACACCACCGAATGGATCGCGCCGATGCGCGTGCAGGCCAGCATCGCGAACGCCGCCTCGGGCGTCATCGGCATGTAGACCAGCACCCGGTCACCCTGCTTGACGCCCAGCGACTGCAGCACCGCCGCCATGCGCTGCACCTCGGCCTGCAACTGGGCGAAGGTGTAGACGATCTCCTGGTCGACCTCGGTCGACACCCAGATCAACGCAGCCTGGTCGGGCCGGGTCTTGGCATGCCGGTCGACGGCGTTGTGGCACAGGTTGGTGCGCCCGCCGACGAACCACTTGGCAAAAGGTGGGCGGCTGTAGTCGCACACCTCGGTGTAGGGCGTCTGCCAGTCGATCAGGTCGGCCTGCTCGCGCCAGAAGCCGTCGCGGTCCTCGATCGAACGGCGGTGGAATTCCTTGAAGCTGCTCATTGCTTGTCTCCTGCGGTCGCGCTGCACCCGGTGCCGGGCCACTGCGACGTGCTGCATTGCATGTCCTGGCACTGACAACACACTGACTCTCGGCCTGCCGGCGACAACCGGGCCCCCGTGGTCGCACCCGGCCCTGACCCAGCGCAAACCGCTGGGCACCACGCGGCGACTGCGCGGGGCCAGCGGCCGGGTCGGCCAACGCCCCGGGTGGTATCCTCGACGGGTGATGATTCTGCACGCCCGCCCCGTCAGACGCCTGGCCGCCGCATGGCTGCTGGCCGCCAGTCTGGGGGCCCAGGCCGCACCCGAGGCCGACGCCTCGGCGGCGACGCCAGGCGCGTTGTCGGCCACGCCGTCTGCCACGAGCGCGCTGACCGATCCGATCATGAACCTGCTCGGCGAGCGTGGCCTGCTGCGGCCGCTGGGCTCGGCCGCCTTGGTCGAATCGATGCGCAACTCGGTGCGCGACACCGCGTCCGATCTGGTGATGCAGGCGATGAACTTCCTCGGCGTGCCCTACAAGCGCGGCGGCAACTCCGAGGAGACCGGCTTCGACTGCAGCGGCTTCACCCGCCACATCTTCGAGCACAGCATCGGCCTGGTGCTGCCGCGGCGCGCCGACGAGCAGGCCACCACGGCCGGCCTGCTCAACATCCGCCGCGCCGAACTGAAGCCGGGCGACCTGGTGTTCTTCAACACCATGAAGCGCACCTTCTCGCACGTGGGCATCTACGTCGGTGACGACAAGTTCATCCACTCGCCGCGCGCCGGCGGCGAGGTGCGCATCGAAGACATGCGCAGTTCGTACTGGGAGCGCCGCTTCACCGGCGCCCGCCGCGCCGACCTGAGCGCGGCCACGCCGCAACTGCCCACCACGCGCTGAAGGCCGGACCGAGCGGGCCCCTGCGGGCTCGCGCGTGCCGGCCGCAGGCTTGCGGACAGGCTCCAGAGTCGGCGGGCCGCAATCCCGCCCTGCCGTCGGGGCCGCGGCCCGATCCGCCGCAGCCCCCACGGCACAATCCACCCCATGGGCGAAACCGTCATTCCTCTGGCCGACCTGCGCTATGCCGCGCCGGTGCCGGCCATCCCCGCGCTGGCGATCCCCGCCACCGGCCTGTTGTCCGATGCCCTGGGTCGTCCGCTGCGTGATCTGCGCATCTCGGTCACCGACCGCTGCAACTTCCGCTGCAGCTACTGCATGCCCAAGGAAGTGTTCGACCGGGACTACGTGTTCCTGCCGCAGACCAGCCTGCTGAGCTTCGAGGAGATCACCCGGCTGGCGCGCCTCTTCGTCGCGCATGGCGTGCAGAAGATCCGCCTGACCGGCGGCGAGCCGCTGCTGCGCAAGGGCCTGGAGTCGCTGATCGCCATGCTGGCCGGGTTGCGCACGCCCGAAGGCGCGCCGCTGGACATCACGCTGACCACCAACGGCTCGGTGCTGGCGCGCAAGGCGAAGGCGCTGGCGGCGGCCGGCCTGCAGCGCGTGACCGTCAGCCTGGACGGACTGGACGATGCGATCTTCCGCCGCATGAACGACGTCGACTTCCCGGTGGCCGACGTGCTGGCCGGCATCGAGGCCGCGCATGCGGCCGGGCTGGGGCCGATCAAGGTCAACATGGTGGTCAAGCGCGGCACCAACCAGCAGGAGATCGTGCCCATGGCGCGCTACTTCCGCGAGCAGTTCGACGGCCGCATCGTGCTGCGCTTCATCGAGTACATGGACGTGGGCGCCAGCAACGGCTGGCGCATGGACGAGGTGCTGCCCTCGGCCGAGGTACTGAAGCTGCTGCAGGCTGAATGGCCCCTGGAACCGCTCGATCCCACGGTGACCGGCGAGACCGCCGAGCGCTGGCGTTATGCCGACGGCCGCGGCGAGATCGGCCTGATCTCCAGCGTCACCCAGGCCTTCTGCAGCGACTGCAACCGTGCCCGGCTGTCCACCGAGGGCAAGCTGTTCCTGTGCCTGTTCGCCACCCGCGGCCACGACCTGCGCACGCTGCTGCGCAACGGCGCCAGCGATGCCGACATCACCAGCGCGCTGGCGGCGGTGTGGGCCGGCCGTGACGACCGCTATTCCGAACTGCGTGCCGCCCAGCCTGCCGATGCCACCGCCGCTGGCGAGCGCCGGGTCGAAATGCACTACATCGGCGGATGAACCGCCCTGTCGCCCGAATGCAAAGCCTAGAAGACATCGCCTCCTGCGTGGCAGGCTACGACCCCAACGCCCTGCCGGTGGCGCAGGCGCAGGACTTCATCGCCCGTCTGGTGCCGCGTGTGCAGGCCGTCGAGAGCCTGGCCATCCGCAGCGCGCTGGGCCGCGTGCTGGCACGCGACATCGTCTCGCCGATCGACGTGCCGGCCCACGACAACTCGGCGATGGACGGTTTTGCGCTGCGCTCGGCCGAACTGGCGCCGGGCGCCGACACGCTGATCGGGCTGGCCGGCACCGCCTTTGCCGGCGCCCAGTTCAGCGGCAGCGTGCCCGCCGGCCTGGGGGTGCGCATCATGACCGGCGCGGTGATGCCCGCGGGCCTGGACACCGTGGTGCCGCAGGAGTTCACCCGCACCGACGCCGACGGCCGCATCCGCATCCCTGCCGGCACCGTGGTGGCCGGCGACAACCGCCGCCTGCGCGGCGAAGACCTGGCCCGCGGCGAAGCCGCGCTGCAGGCCGGCCGCATCCTCACCCCGGCCGACCTGGGCCTGCTGGCCTCGCTCGGCCAGGCCGAGGTGCCGGTGTTCCGCCGGCTGCGCGTGGCCTTCTTCTCCACCGGCGACGAACTGCGCTCGATCGGCGAACCGCTGGACGAAGGCTGCGTCTACGACAGCAACCGCTACACGATCTGGGGCATGCTGCAACGCCTGGGCGTCGAAGTGCTCGACCTGGGCGTGGTGCGCGACGAGCCCGCCGCGCTGCGCGAGGCCTTCACCCAGGCTGCGGCCTGCGCCGATGCGGTGATCACCTCGGGCGGCGTCAGCGTCGGCGAGGCCGACCACACCAAGCAGGTGATGAAGCAGCTCGGCGAGGTGCTGTTCTGGAAGATCGCGATGCGGCCGGGGCGGCCGATGGCGATCGGTCGCATCGGCGAGCCCGGTCATGAAGCGATGCTGTTCGGCCTGCCCGGCAACCCGGTGGCGGTGATGGTGACCTTCTACGCCTTCGTGCGCGACGCGCTGCTGGCGATGAGCGGCGCCACGCCGCAGCCGCTGCCGCTGCTGCGCGCGGTCAGCACCGAGGCGATGCGCAAGAAGCCCGGCCGCACCGAGTACCAGCGTGGCATCGTCAGCCAGGCAGCTGACGGCCGCTGGCAGGTGCGCATCACCGGCGCCCAGGGCTCGGGCATCCTGCGCAGCATGAGCGAGGCCAACGGCATGGTGGTGCTGCACCACGGCCAGGGCCACGTGGCCGCCGGCGATCTGGTCGACGTGATCCCGTTCAACGGGCTGGTCTGACCCGGCGCCGCAGCCGGGACTCGGCCGGGCGCAGCGCTCAGCCGCCGCCCGCCTCGTAGACGATCGCCGCCTGCCCGCCGTGGGCGATGGCCTTGCAGCGCGCCAGCGCCTCGTCGGTGGGCCAGAAGCGGCCGGCGTCACCCAGGTCGATCTCGGCGCAGGCCGTGGGCCGGGCGATCTGCAGGCGCATCGGCAGGCCCTGCACCAGCTCCAGGCCCTCGTCGCTGGTCTCACGGTGCGCCGGCCAGGTCTTCACCAGATCGGCCACCGCCGGCAAGCCGCCGTTGACGGTCAATGACAGATAACGTCCGAAGCGAGCGCGCGCCGCCGTCAGGTCCCAGACCTGGTTGACGTTCAGCCGCAGGCCGCCCGAGAAGCGGTCGGTCTGCACCTTGCCCTGCACGATCAGCAGCTCGTCCTCGGCGAACAAGGCCTTGTTGGCCTCGATCAGCTCGTCGTTGGCCACCGCCTCGATGCTCTCGCTCTGGTCGTCGAGCTTGAAGATCGCCACCCGGCCGCGCTGGCCGTTGACGAAACGCAGGTCGCTGACGATGCCCGCCAGCAACTGCGGGTCGCGGCTGTCGACCAGGTCGGCGATGCGGCGCTTGGCAAAACGCCGCACCTCGGCCTCGCTCTGCTGGAACAGATGGCCCGACAGGTAGAAGCCGATCGCGGTCTTCTCCAGCAGCAGCCGCTCCTTGATGCTCCAGGGCTCGGCGGGGGCCAGCGGCGGCTCCTGCGTCGACGAGCCGTGGTCGCCATCGTCGAACAGGCCGCCCTGCGAGGCGTTGACCACCTGGTGGTCGGCGAAGTCGAAGCCCAGGCCCACGCTGGCCACCAAGCTGGCGCGGTCGGCATGCAGCGCGTCGAAGGCGCCGGCCTTGATCAGCGCCTCCACCGCGCGCTTGTTCACGCGCTTGCGGTCGACGCGGGCACAGAAGTCGAAGAAGCTGTGGAACGGCCCGCCCGCTTCGCGCGCCTCGACGATGGCCTCCACCGCGCTCTGGCCCGTGCCCTTCACCGCCCCCAGCGCGTAGCGCACATGCTTCTTGTCCAGCGGCTCGAAGCGGTAGGTGCCCTGGTTGACATCGGGCGGCGAGAAGCTGATGCCGAACAGCTTGGCGTCGTTGAGCAGCACCTTCAGCTTGTCGGTGTCGCCCATCTCGACCGTCATGTTCGCGGCGTAGAACTCGGCCGTGAAGTGCACCTTCAGCCAGGCCGTGTGGTACGCCAGCAGCGAGTAGGCGGCGGCATGGCTCTTGTTGAAGCCGTAGCCGGCAAACTTCTCCATCAGGTCGAAGACTTCATCGGCCTTCTCGGCCGCGATGGCCTTCTTGGCCGCACCGTCGCGGAACAGGCCGCGGTGCTCGGCCATCTCCTCGGCCTTCTTCTTGCCCATCGCACGGCGCAACAGGTCGGCGCCGCCCAGGCTGTAGCCACCCAGCACCTGGGCCGACTGCATCACCTGTTCCTGGTAGACGAAGATGCCGTAGGTCTCGGACAGCACCGGCGCCAGCAGTGGATGCGGGTACTCGATGGTCTCGCGCCCGTTCTTGCGTGCGCAGAAGCTGGGGATGTTCTCCATCGGGCCGGGCCGGAACATCGCGTTCAGCGCGATCAGGTCTTCCAGCCGGGTGGGCTTGGCTTCCTTCAGCATGGCCTGCATGCCGCGTGATTCGAACTGGAACACGCTCTCGGTCAGGCCGTCGGAGAACAGCTTGTAGACCTTGGGGTCGTCCAGCGGCACCGTCTCGAAGCTGAAGTGCTCGCGCCCCGGATGGCGCGCGACGATGAAGTCCTTGGCCTGTTCCAGGATCGTCAGCGTGGCCAGGCCCAGGAAGTCGAACTTCACCAGGCCGATCGCCTCGACGTCGTCCTTGTCGAACTGGCTCACCGCGCTGTCGCTGCCGGGCTGCTGGTAGAGCGGGCAGAAGTCGGTGATCTTGCCCGGCGCGATCAGCACGCCGCCGGCATGCATGCCGATGTTGCGCACGATGCCTTCGACGCGCGTGGCCAGGCTCAGCAGCTCGGCCACCTCTTCTTCGGCGGCCTCGCGCTGCTCGAGTTCGGGCGCCTCCTTGCGGGCGTAGATGATGCCGGGGTCGGGCTCGGCGGGCACCTTGGCCAGCGTCACCGTCTTGCCCGGCGGCGCCGGGATCAGCTTGGCGATCGAATCGACATGGCCGTAGCCCATGCCCAGCACGCGGCCGATGTCGCGCAGCGCGGCCTTGGCGGCCATGGTGCCGAAGGTGACGATCTGGCCCACCGCCTCGCGGCCGTACTTGTCCTTGACGTAGTCGATCACCCGGTCGCGGTTGGCCTGGCAGAAGTCGATGTCGAAGTCGGGCATCGACACCCGCTCGGGGTTCAGGAATCGCTCGAACAGCAGGTTGTACTGCAGCGGGTCGAGGTCGGTGATCTTCAGCGCATAGGCCACCAGCGAGCCGGCGCCCGAACCGCGGCCCGGGCCCACCGGGCAGCCGTTGTTCTTGGCCCAGTTGATGAAGTCGGCCACGATCAGGAAATAGCCCGGGAAGCCCATCTTCAGGATGGTGACGATCTCGAACTCCAGCCGCTCGAGGTAACGCGGGCGTTCAGCGTCACGCTTGGTCGGATCCGGGAACAGCGTGGCCAGCCGCTGCTCCAGCCCCTCGAAGCTGAGCTGGCGGAAGTAGTCGCCCATCGGCATCGGCGTGCCCTGGCCTGGGCCTTGCTCCAGCAGCGGCGTCGGGAAGTCGGGCAGGTAGTTCTTGCCCATCGCCAGCGTGAGGTTGCAGCGCTGGGCGATGGCCAGGCTGTTGGCCAGCGCGCTGGGCAGGTCGGCGAACAGCGCGGCCATCTGCGCCTGCGTCTTGAAGTACTGCTCGCGGGAAAAGCGCTTGATGCGCTTGGGGTTGGCCAGCGTCTCGCCCTCGGCCACGCAGACGCGGGCCTCGTGGGCGTCGAAGTCATCGGGCTCGGCGAACTCGATCGGGTGCGTGGCCACCACCGGCAGGCCCAGTTCGGCGGCCAGCGGCACGGCGGCACGCACATGGCTGTCGTTGGTCGGCAGGCCGGCGCGCTGCAGTTCGAGGTAGAAGCGGCCCGGAAACAGCTCGGCCAGCCGCTGCGCCACGCTGCGCGCGCGCTCGGTGTCGCCACCCAGCAAGGCCATGCCCACCGCGCCCAGGTCGGCCCCCGACAGCGCGATCATCCCGCCGCCCAGTTCGGCCAGCCACTCCCACTTGATCCAGGCCTGCGCGCGCTGCGCGTTCTTCACCCAGCCGCGCGCCAGCAGTTCGCACAGGTTCAGGTAGCCCTGGCGGTTCTGCACCAGCAGCAGCAGCCGACTGGCCGCCTTGTCACTGCCGGAGACCGCCGCCTCGGGCTCCAGGAAGATGTCGGCGCCGATGATCGGCTTGACGCCCTTGCCGCGGCAGGCCTTGTAGAACTTGACCGCTCCGAACAGGTTGGACAGGTCGGTGATCGCCAGCGCCGGCTGGCGGTCGGCACGCGCGGCGGCGGCTGCGTCATCGACCCGCAGGGTGCCGTCGACGACGGAGTATTCGGTGTGGGTGCGCAGGTGGACGAAGGGCATGCGCGCGATTGTAGGGAGCGGCCGGCGCCCGGCCGGGCGCCGGCCCCGCCGCTGCGGCTACAGCGACAGCGGCCCTTCGCCACGCAGGCGCAG
>JAURXG010000391.1 GCA_030654555.1 Aquabacterium sp. | reverse complement strand
GTTCCGCATGTACTTCCTGGTGTTCCACGGCAAGGAGAACTTCCACCACAAGCCGTTCCCGGGTGAGCACGACCACCACGAAGACGACCACGGGCACGGCCATGCGCACACGCCGCACGAGTCACCCTGGGTGGTGTGGCTGCCGCTGGTGCTGCTGGCGATCCCGTCGGTGATCATCGGCTACCTCACCATCGGCCCGATGCTGCACGGCGACTTCTTCAAGGACTCGATCCTGGTCGATGCCGCACGCCATCCGGCGATGAAGGACCTGGGCGAACACTTCCACGGCGCGGCCGCGATGGCCATGCACTCGCTGGGCACGCTGCCGCTGTGGCTGGCGGTGGCCGGTGTGGTCACGGCCTATCTCTTCTACATGGTCATGCCCGCGGTGCCGGTGGCCATCGGCAAGGCCTTGTCGCCGATCGTCAAGGTGCTGGAGAACAAGTACTACCTCGACTGGTTCAACGAGAACGTGCTGGCTGCCGGTACCCGGCTGCTGGGCCGCGGCCTGTGGAAGGGCGGTGACGGCTTCCTGATCGACGGCCTGCTGGTCAACGGCTCGGCGCGGCTGGTCGGCGTGGTGGCCGGCCTCACCCGGCTGGTGCAGACCGGGCATGTGTATTGGTACGCGCTGGTGATGCTGCTGGGCGTTTTCGGGCTGCTCACCTGGCAGCTGTGGCCCGCGTTGTCCGGCCTGGCCGGCCGTTGATCGCGCAGGGCGGAGAAGAATAATGGGCTTCGGTCTTCTGAGTATTTCGATCTGGCTGCCGATCGCCTTCGGCGCCGTGCTGCTTGCCACCGGGCGCGACGACAACCCCAACGCCTCGCGCTGGGTGGCGCTGGTGGGTGCGGTGCTGAGCTTCGTCGTCACCATCCCGCTGATCACCGGCTTCGACAACGGCAGCGCGGCGCTGCAGTTCAGCGAGAACCTGCTGTGGATCGAGCGCTTCAACGTGCGCTACCACCTGGGCGTGGATGGCATCTCGGTGTGGTTCGTGCTGCTCACCGCCTTCATCAACATCATCGTGGTGATCGCGGCCTGGGAGGTGATCACCGAGCGGGTGGCGCAGTACATGGGCGCCTTCCTGATCCTGTCGGGCCTGATGGTGGGCGTGTTCTGCGCCGCCGACGGCCTGCTGTTCTACGTCTTTTTCGAAGCCACGCTGATCCCGATGTACATCATCATCGGCATCTGGGGCGGCCCGCGCCGGGTGTATGCGGCGTTCAAGTTCTTCCTCTACACGCTGGCCGGCTCGCTGCTGATGCTGGTGGCGCTGATCTTCCTGTACTACAAGTCGGGCGGCAGCTTCGACATCGCCACCTGGCACAAGCTGCCATTGCCGATGCCGGCCCAGGCGCTGCTGTTCTTCGCCTTCTTCGCGGCGTTCTCGGTCAAGGTGCCGATGTGGCCGGTGCACACCTGGCTGCCCGATGCCCACGTCGAGGCGCCCACCGGCGGCTCGGTGGTGCTGGCGGCGATCATGCTCAAGCTCGGCGCGTACGGCTTCGTGCGCTTCTCGCTGCCGATCCTGCCCGACGCGAGCCGGGAGCTCGCCTGGCTGATGATCGCGCTCTCGCTGGTCGCGGTGGTCTACATCGGGCTGGTCGCCCTGGCGCAGTCCGACATGAAGAAGCTGATCGCCTACTCCTCGATTTCGCACATGGGGTTCGTGACGCTGGGCTTCTTCATCTTCAACGCCTACGGCGTGGAGGGGGCGCTGGTGCAGATGATCTCCCACGGCTTCATCTCCGCGGCCATGTTCCTGTGCGTGGGCGTCATGTACGACCGCATGCACAGCCGCCAGATCGCCGACTACGGCGGAGTGGCGAACACCATGCCGAAGTTCGCCGCGTTCTTCATGCTGTTCTCGATGGCCAACTGCGGCCTGCCCGCCACCAGCGGGTTCGTGGGCGAGTTCATGGTGATCATGGGCGCCATGAAGGCCAATTTCTGGGTTGCGTTCGCGGCCGCGAGCACGCTGATCTTCGGGGCGGCGTACACGCTCTGGATGTACAAGCGGGTGGTGT
>JAURXG010000462.1 GCA_030654555.1 Aquabacterium sp. | reverse complement strand
GTCAGCTTCAGGTCGGTGGTGTCGGGGGCATCCGCACCGGTGCCCTGGTGGCGCGCCAGCAAGGCCTTCAGCGCGTCGCCTGCGGCCAGCAGCACGTCCACCATCTGCGTGGTGGGCTGCAGTTCGTGGCGGCGCAGCTTGTCGAGCAGCGCCTCCATCTGGTGCGTCAGCTCGGCCACGTCGGTGAAGCCGAAGGTGGCGGCGCCGCCCTTGACCGAGTGCGCACAACGGAAGATCGCGTTCAGCTCCTCGTCGTCGGCGGCGGTGACGTCGAGCTCGAGCAGCATCTGCTCCATCGATTGCAGGTTCTCGCCCGCCTCTTCGAAAAAGACCTGGAAAAACTGGCTCAGGTCGATGCCGGCGGACAGGTTGGCGCCTTCGTTGCTCATCTCAGCCATGGCTGGAGGTCTCCGTGTAAGGGGGCTGGTGCGGCACGATGGCGCCGGCACGGGCAGCGAGAAACTGGATCAACGAATCACCTTGCCGATGACTTCGATCAGCTTGGCCGGGTCGAAGGGCTTGACCAGCCAGCCGGTGGCGCCCGCCGCGCGGCCGGCCATCTTCATCTGGTCGCTGGACTCGGTGGTCAGGATCAGGATCGGCGTGCTCTTGAACTTGGGGTTCTCGCGCAGCTTCTTGGTCAGCGAGATGCCGTCCATGCGCGGCATGTTCTGGTCGGTCAGCACCAGACTGAAGTCGCGCTGGCCGGCCTTCTCCCAGGCGTCCTGGCCGTCGACGGCCTCGACCACGTTGAAACCTGCGTTCTTCAAGGTGAACGAAACCATCTGGCGCATCGAGGCCGAATCGTCGACGGCGAGGATTGAGTGCATCGTTTTCTCCGGGAATCAGTGAGTTTTCGGAAACGTTCCGGAAAACTTGAAACAAGTCTTAGAACAGCTCGATCGAGCCGGCGTCCATCTCGTCCTGCGTGACCGGGTTGGGTCGCAGCGGGGCCTCTTCCACCACGGTGAGGCCGTCCTCGTCGTCGCCCATCACCTCGCGCGCGATCTGGTCGGCGCAGTGGCGCAGGCGACGCTGGGTGTGGGCCACCAGCTGCGAGGCCATGTCCTGGAACTGCAGCGCCGTGACCGCCCCGGCCAGGTGCTGCATGGTCTCGTGCAGGTGCGATTCGGGCAGTTCGGGGTGCTGGGCCGCCGCGCGCGAGAGCTGCTTGATCTGCGTGGTGGCCCCGTAGAAGTGCCCCATCAGCGTCTCGGTGGCGTCGTTGAGCAGGCGCTGCAGCCGGTCGAGATCGTTGCTGGCCACCATCAGGCTGTCCTGCAGGTCGGCGGCCGCCAGCAGCGGCATCGGCAGCTCGTGGTCCATCGAGGTCCCGGGCATCTCCGGTATCGGTTCGTCATTGCGCATCGTCACTCCGCGAAGGGGCGTGTTTGCCTGGCCGTGGAGTCGGCGCAGGCATGCGGATTCTTCGGCGCCGGGCCGGCGAAGTTGAGCGGAAGATGGGCCCGACGACCCCGCAAATCCGGCCACCGGCGGTCGTGTGGCACGGCGCGGTCGGCGCGCGGCTGCGCTTTGCCATACTGCGGGCATGGTTGACCACCCGCCCAAACGCCCCCAACGCGCCAGCGAGCGTGCCGCCGACCGGCCTTTGCGCGTGCTGCACCTGGAAGACAGCGAGCCCGACCACGAGCTGGCCCTGCTGCACCTGCTGCGCGCCGGCCTGGGCGTGGACGTGCTGCGGGTCGACAGCGAAGCCGATTTCCGCCAGGCGCTGCACGACCGGGACTGGGACGTGGTGCTATCGGACTTCAACCTGCCGGGCTTCAACGGCCTGCGCGCGCAGCAGATCCTCAAGGACAGCGGCAAGGACCTGCCCTTCATCCTGGTCTCGGGCGAGATCGGCGAGGACACCGCGGTGGCGGCGATGCGCAACGGCGCCAGCGATTACCTGCTCAAGAACAACCTGGCGCGGCTGGCGCCGGCGGTCGAGCATGCGATCGCCGCCCACCGCGACCGCCTGGCCCGTGCCCAGGCCGACCGCGAGCTGGCCGCCAGCCGCCAGCGCCTGTCGGAGCTGGCGCAGCACCTGCAGACCAGCGTGGAGATGGAGCGCGCGGCGATCGCCCGCGAGATCCACGACGACGTGGGCGGCAGCCTCACCGCGATCAAGTTCGACCTGGCCTGGATCGGCCGGCATGTGCAGTCGCCCGAGGTGCAGCAGCGCGTGCTCAGCGCGCTGGAGACCGTGGCGCATGCCATCGAGGCCAGCCAGCGCATCATGCACAACCTGCGCCCGGCCATCCTGGAGCAGGGCCTGGTGGCCGCGCTGCAGTGGATGGCCGCGCAGTTCGAGAAGCGCAACGGCATGAGCTGCCTGTTCCGCACCAGCCATGAGAGCATGCAGCTGCCCGCCGGCGTGCCGCTGGTGGCCTACCGATTCGCGCAGGAGGCGCTCACCAATGTCAGCAAGCATGCCCAGGCCACGCGGGTGATGATCGATCTGTCGATGAGCCGCGGCGTGCTGTCGCTGGAAGTGAGCGACAACGGCCGCGGGCTCGGCCCCGGCGACCTGGCCAAGGCGCGCAGCTTCGGCCTGCGCGGGCTGCACGAGCGCGCCAGCACCGTGGGCGGCTGGGTCGACGTGTCCAGCGGCGCCAACGGCACGGTGCTGATGCTGTCGGTGCCGATGCGCAGCGCCGGCGGTGCCAGCGGGGCCGGCGGTGACGGCCCGGCCGATTTCGACCAAGACGACGACCACGATCCCACCGGTTGGGGCACGCCATGATCACAGTGATACTTTGCGATGACCACGCGCTGATCCGCCGCGGCATCCGCGACACCCTGGCCGATGCGGCCGACATCCAGGTGGTGGGCGAGGCCGGCGACTACGGCGAGCTGCGCGGCCTGCTGCGCAGCCTGGCCGCCGGCGGCGACGCCGCCAAGGCCACGCGCTGCGACGTGCTGGTGCTCGACATCAACCTGCCCGGGCGCAGCGGCCTGGACGTGATGCACGCGCTCAAGGACGAGGGCTCGACGGTGAAGGTGCTGGTCGTCAGCATGTACCCGGAAGACCAGGACGCCATCCGCGCGCTGCGCGCCGGTGCCTACGGCTATGTCAACAAGGGCGGTGACCCGCAGCTGATCGTGCAGGCGGTGCGCACGGTGGCCCAGGGCCGCAAGTACGTGACGCCCGAGATCGCGCAGATGCTGGTCGAGAGCCTGACCACGCCGGTGCCC
>JAURXG010000459.1 GCA_030654555.1 Aquabacterium sp. | reverse complement strand
GCGTCGCGGTGCTTCAGGAACCACAGCTGGTGCAGCTTGGTGGTGCCGGCGGCCTGCAGCGCGTGGTAGCGGTTCGCCACCTCGGCCTGCTTCTCCAGCTTGTCGAGGTTGGCGTTCAGCTCGCGCAGGATGTCGTCGACGCGGGTCAGGTTCTCGCGCGTGTCGCGCAAGCGGTGCTCGGTCTCGCGGCGGCGCTCCTTGTACTTCGACACGCCAGCGGCTTCTTCGAGGAACAGGCGCAGTTCCTCGGGGCGCGACTCGATGATGCGGCTGATCGTGCCCTGGCCGATGATGGCGTAGGCGCGTGGCCCCAGGCCGGTGCCCAGGAACACGTCCTGCACGTCGCGCCGGCGCACCGGCTGGTTGTTGATGAAGTAGCTGCTGGTGCCGTCGCGCGTGAGCACGCGCTTGACGGCGATCTCGGCGTACTGGTTCCACTGGCCGCCGGCGCGCGCGTCCTCGTTGCTGAACACCAGCTCGACGCTGGCGCGGCTGGCCGGCTTGCGCTGGCCGCTGCCGTTGAAGATCACGTCCTGCATGCTCTCGCCACGCAGCTCGCTGGCCTTGCTCTCGCCCAGCACCCAGCGCACCGCGTCCATGATGTTGGACTTGCCGCAGCCGTTGGGCCCGACCACGCCCACCCGCTGGCCGGGCAGCTGGAAGGTGGTGGGTTCGGCGAAGGACTTGAAGCCCGAGAGCTTGATCTGGTTCAGGCGCATGCGCGGGGGAAAGGCCTTGGGTCGGCAGCCGGCAAGCCCGAGGACTGTCGCTGCAAGTATTTGATTTGTATGGACTTATTGCGCGCCTGACGGGGCGGCTGGCGGGCTGGATGATACCATCGCGCCCCCTCCGGAAAGCCCATCGCACCATGGCCAAGAAAGCCCCCAAAGCGCCGAACACCGCTGCCGCCGCACCGGCGACTGCCCCCGCGCTGAACCAGCGGCCGATGCCGCCCAACCCGCCCAGCGCGCCGAGCAAGAAGCTGCACGTGTTCGAGAACCCGTCACCCGGGCGCGACTACGTCATCCAGTTCCAGGTGCCCGAGTTCACCTGCCACTGCCCGCTGACCGGCCAGCCCGACTTCGCGCACTTCACCATCGACATGATCGCCGACCGGCTGTGCGTCGAGCTGAAGAGCCTGAAGATGTACTTCTGGAGCTACCGCAACGAGGGTGCCTTCCACGAGAAGGTGACCAACACCATCCTCGACGACATCGTCGCCGCCACCGATCCGCGCTTCGTGCGCATCACCGCCAAGTGGTACGTGCGTGGCGGCATCTACACCAACGTGATCGCCGAGCACCGCCAGAAGGGCTGGAAGCCGCAGCCGGCGGTGGACCTGCCGGCCATGCCGATGGAGCGCGGGCTGCTGGGGTGAGCCCCGCGCCACCGCCGCGCACCCACTGGCCCGCCGTGCTGGCCGCCGCGCTGGCGGGCGTGGCCATCGCGATGAGCGTGGGCAAGGTGCCGCTGGCGCTGCCCACCCTGCGCGCCGAACTGGGCCTGAGCCTGGTGCAGGCCGGCTGGGTGTCGTCGATGCTGACCACGCTGGCGGTGGTGACGGCGCTGGGCTTCGGCCTGGCCGCCGGGCGCATCGGCGCGCTGCGCATGGTGCTGGGCGGGCTGGGCGTCAGCGCGCTGGCCTCGCTGGCGGCGCTGGCGGTGCCGGCGCTGTCGGCCAACGCCGGCTTCCAACTTCTGATGGCCACCCGCTTCTTCGAGGGCGCGGGCTTCATGGCGGTGTCGGTGGCCGGCCCGGCGCTGATCAGCGCGGCCACCGCGCCGGCCGACCGGCGCTTCGCGCTGGGCGTGTGGAGCAGCTACATGCCTGCCGGTGCCGGCCTGGCGATGGCCCTGTCGCCGCTGCTGCTGCCCAGCAACGGCTGGCGCGGCCTGTGGCTGGCCGCCGCCGCAGTGCTGGCGCTGGCCGCCGCGGCCGCCTGGCAGCAGCGCGCCTGGTACGCGCCGGCCGCCGGCTCCAGCCATGCGGCCCCCGCCGGCCCGGCGCTGGCGGTGCTGCGCCAGCCACTGCCCTGGCTGCTGGCGCTGACCTTCGGTGCCTGGGCGCTGCAGCACTTTGCGCTGATCGTCTGGCTGCCCACCTTCCTGAAGGAGCAGCGGGGCTTGAGTGCCGGCTGGGTGGCGCTGCTGACCTGCGTGATGCTGCTGGTCAACGTGCCCGGCAACCTGATCGGCGGCGCGCTGGTGCAGCGTGGTGTGCCGCGCGGGCGGCTGATCGCCACCGCCCACCTCCTCACCGGCCTGTGCGGCCTGGGCTTGTTCAACGAGACGCTGCCCGACGGCCAGCGCTACGGCCTGTGCGTGGCGCTGTCGTTCATCGGCGGCGTGATCCCGGCGGCGGTGATGTCGAGCTCGGCGCTGCTGGCGCGCAACCCGCGGCAGATCGGCGCCCTGCAGGGGCTGATCATGCAGGGCTCGCAGCTGGGCCAGTTCATCGGCACGCCGCTGATCGCCGCGGTGGTGGCCGCCAGCGGCCAATGGGCCTCCGCGCGCTGGGTGACGGCCGGCGCCGCCGTGCTGGGCCTGATGCTGGGGCTGGCCGCCTGGGCCGCCGAGCGGCGCCTGGCGCCGCAGCCGGCGGACGGCTAGACTTTCGCGCTTCAGCGGACACCGCTCCGCCCACCGAGACGCCGACCGAACCGCCTGCACCGCCGGGCGCGCCAGCGACGACTCTGCCTCTGATGGAGCGAAACCCCATGAACCAAGACCTGCCCACGCCGCACGGCGTGCGCTTCGGCCGCGTGGCACCGATGGTGCCGGTGTCCGACCTGCCCCGGGCCCTGCAGTTCTACTGCGGCGTGCTGGGCTTCCAGAAGGTCTTCGAGAACGGCGATCCGGTGGGCTTCGTCATCCTCGAGAAAGAGGCCGCCGAGCTGCACCTCAACCTCGACAAACAGCACCGCGCCACGCACCAGAACGTGGCGCACCTGATGGTGTCGGACGCCACCGCGCTGTACGACCACCTCACCACCCACGGCGTGCGCATCGTCAAGGGCCTGCGCGATGCCGACTTCGGCCTGCGCTGCTTCGTCTTCGCCGATCCGGACGGCAACCGCATCGACGTGGGGCAGGATCTGTGACGGCGGCATCAGGTCCTCTTGGCCTCCCGGCGCGCGACTAGAATTTGACCTGGGGTTGCGGGTGGTATGGGTCGAATGGGTCGCATGTCTGGCCATGCGGGACAGCCAGGCCCGGCGCCAGGACAGCCAGGCCCAACCGCTTACGGTGCGCCTGTGCGGTGCACATCACTTTCAAGGATTGATGATGAACAGATTGCTCCTGGTGACGGCCGTTGTTGCCGCTGCGGCCCTGGCGGCGTGCGGCAAGAAGGAAGAGACGCCCACGCCCGCGCCGATGTCGGCGCCGGCGCCCGCGCCGACACCGGTGGCTGATGCTGCGTCCGCAGCGGTGACCGAGTCGGTCGAAGCCGCCAAGGCCATCGGCAATGCAGCGTCGGTGGCCGCCAATGCCGCCGGCAATGCCGCATCGGCGGCAGTGGACGCCGCGGTCGGTGCGGCCAAGGATGCAGGCGCCGCCGTGAAGAAGGAAAAGAAGGGCGGCTGCTGAACGTCTGCGAGTGGCCCTCACGCCCGAGGCGCAGCGCAGGGCTGGACGCCCGCACGATCCAGGACCCCGCCACTCCAGGCGCTACAGCAACTCCTCCGGCGCCAGCGGCGCCAGCAGCTCCAGCCACAGGCGCGTGTTGAAGTCGACCTCGGGTTCACGGTCGAAACTGACCTCGCCTTCGTCGTCGTTGGCCAGCCAGCGCAGCCCGCCATCTTGCGCGATCACCACACGGAACGAGGCCAGCAGCATGTCCAGGTCCATCAGGCGCAGCACCTCGCGCGCCAGCGGCGGGCTGTCGATGAACAGGCCCATCTCGGTGTTGTGCTTCTCCGAGCGAGGGTCGAAGTTCATCGAGCCGATGAACACCTTGCTGCGGTCGACCACCACCGACTTGGCATGCAGCCGGCCCTGGCTGGGCGTGATGAAGCCCAGCCGGCTGGCGCGCTTGACGCGCACCGGGCTCAGTTCGTACAGGTCGACCCCCAGCGACAGCAGCGGCCGGCGGTACTTGCGGTAGCCGATGTGCACCAGCGGCTCGTCGGTGGCGGCCAGCGAATTGGTCAGCATCTTGACCTCGACACCACGCTCGCGCAGCCCGGCCATCAGCGCCATGCCGCGCTCGCCGGGCACCAGGTAGGGCGAGGTCAGCACCACCGAGCGGCGTGCACCGCGCATCATGTCGCGCACGCTGTAGCCCACCGACTCCACGTCCTCCAGCGGCACCAGGGCGTAGCTGGTGCCCATGCCCTTCAGGCGGTGCGGCGGGTCGGCGTAGGCGGTGGCAAAGGCCCACACCAGGCCGAGCCGGCCGAACGACAGCTCTTCGGAGATCGGGCCGTAACCCAGCACGTCGGTGGCACCGGCCGACGGCATGACCGGCGCCGGCGTGGTGTCGGGCCCGGTGAAGCGATCGAACTCGGACTGCAACTCGGCGGGGCTCTGCTCGGTGGGCACCAGCGCCTGCACCGGGAACACCACCGGGTTGTTCCAGTAGGTGTCGAAGATGTCCTGCAGGTGGGGCAGCAGCTCGCCGATGACGAAGGCGTCCAGGTCGACGAAGTTGGCCTGCTCGTGGCGCATGAAGTACTCGTCAGCGATGTTGCGGCCGCCGGCCACGGCCATCGCGCCGTCGACGATCATCAGCTTGTTGTGCATGCGCCGGTTGACGCGCTGGAAGTCGAAGGCCGACGCGACGAAACGGCTCAGCATCTGCGAACGGCCGGCCGGAAACGGGTTGAACAGCCGCACCTCGACGTTCGGATAGGCGGCCAGGCCGCGCAGCAGGTGGTCGGTGTCGGCGGTGAACAGGTCGTCGACCAGCAGCCGCACCCGCACGCCGCGCTGGGCGGCGTCGCGCAGCGCGCGCATCAGGTAGCGGCCGGTGATGTCGTTCTGCAGCACGTAGTACTGCAGGTCGATCGAGCGCTCGGCGCGCTGCACCAGTGCCAGCCGGGTGTCCAGCGCGAACGGGCCGGTCGGCAGCAGGCGGAAGCCGCTCAGCTCGTCGTCGGGCAACGAGGCCTTGGCGATGCGGCCCAGCGCCGTGGTGTCGACCGCACGCAGCGCCGTCGTCGGCGGCCGCAACACGCCCGCGGGCAGGCTGGCGCAGCCGCCCTGCAGCAGCAGCAGCGCCAGGCATGCCCCCAGCAGCAGCCACCGCAGGAGGCGGTGCGTATCATTCCGGCGAGGGCCTGGCCCCTGCCCTTGGTCGGTCACGATCACGGCGCCCCAGTTCATCGAGCCGAAGGATACGCAATGACGCCCCACCTTGTCCGCCCGACCCGATCGCGCGGGGTTGCCCGCCTGCTGCTGGCCGGTTGCCTGGCCGCCTCCGGCCTGGCCGCGCAGGCCGCGCTGGACGTCGGCGACAAGGCCCCGGCCTTCACGATCGAAGCCGCGCAAGGGGGCAATGCCTTCCGCTTCAACCTCGCCGATGCGCTGAAGACGGGGCCGGTGGTGCTGTACTTCTTTCCGGCGGCGTTTGCCATCGGCTGCACCATCGAGGCGCACCAGTTCGCCGACTCGATCGACCAGTACAAGCAGTTCGGCGCCACGGTGATCGGTGTGTCGGCCGACGACATCGACACGCTCAAGCGCTTCTCGGCCACCGAATGCCGCAACAAGTTTGCGGTGGGCGCCGATGCCGACAAGTCGGTGATGAAGGCCTACGACGCGGTGCGGGCCTGCAAGCCCGACTACTCCAACCGCACCAGCTACGTGATCGCGCCCAACGGCACCATCGTCTACCAGTACACCAGCCTGAACCCCTACCGGCATGTCAGCAACACGCTGGCGGCGCTGAAGAACTGGTCGGCCAAGCCATGACCCGGCTCAGCACCCGGGCCATCGACATCGAGGCGCCGGCCAGCCCCTCGCCCGAGCGGCCGGCCTACCAGAAGTACGAGGTGGCGGTGCACAAGAGCGGCATCGACGGCTTCGGCGCGTTTGCCGCCGAGACCATCCCGGCGCACCGCAAGATCGGCGAGATCCGTGGCGAGAGCATCAGCGTCTCGGAGGCCCGGCGCCGCGCCGCCGGCCAGGCGCGCATCATGATCGTGGAGATCTCCGACAAGAAGGCGATCGACGCCTCGAAGAGCGCGGACCCGATGCGCTTCACCAACCCTGCCTGCAGCCCCAACGCGCGGCTGACCATCCGCGACGGGCGGGTCGAGTTCTATGCGCTGCGGGTCATCGTGCCGGGCGAGGAGATCACCGTGAACTACGGCGAGACGCACCACGAGGGCACGCTGGCCTGCCGCTGCGGCGCGCCCAACTGCGTCGGCTGGCTGTGATTGCCGGCTGACGTCAGCCCGCCAGGGCCTTGGCGATGCGGCCCTTGGCCACGCGCGGCTTGGGCACGTGGAAGTCGAACCAGCGCCGCACGTCCTCGTCCAGCCCGATGCCGTGCATGTAGTTGTACAGCGCCTTCTTCAGGCCCACGCCCAGCGCATCGTGGTCGGTGCCGGTGGGGTCGATGAAGCCGATGTCGTTCTTGGCGAAGCCCATGTTTGGTCCCACGGTGGGCAGCGGCACCAGCTCGACGCCATAGTCCTGCGGCCGCTGGCCCACCGGCGAATGCACGGTGCAGGCAAAGCGGTGGAAGAAGCCCGACTGGATGCAGCCCTCGGCGAACAGCTGGCGCACGTACTCCAGCGCGTCCACCGTGTCGGCCACCGTCTGGGTCGGGAAGCCGTACATCAGGTAGGCATGCACCAGGATGCCGGCGTCCGAGAAACCCTTGGTCACCCGCGCCACCTGGTCGACCGACACGCCCTTCTTCATCAGCGCCAGCAGGCGGTCGCTGGCCACCTCCAGCCCGCCACTGATGGCGATGCAGCCACTGTCGGCCAGCTGCTGGCACAAAGCGGGCGTGAAGGATTTTTCGAAGCGGATGTTGCCCCACCAGCTGATCGCCAGCTGGCGGCGCTGCAGCTCGGCGGCCAGGGCCTTCAGGCTCTTGGGCGGCGCGGCCTCGTCGACGAAGTGAAAGCCGGTCTGCCCGGTCTCGGCGACGATGGCTTCGATGCGGTCGGCCAGGGTCTCGGCGCTGGCGGCGTCGTAGCGCGAGATGTAGTCCAGGCTCACGTCGCAGAAGCTGCACTTCTTCCAGTAGCAGCCATGCGCCACCGTCAGCTTGTTCCAGCGGCCGTCGCTCCACAGCCGGTGCATGGGGTTGAGCATGTCCAGCAGCGACAGGTAGCGGTCCAGCGGCAGGCCGTCCCAGGTGGGCGTGCCCACCTCGGCAAACGGCAGGTCGGGCTCGACGAAGTTGATGTAGCGCACCGCGCCCTGGCCGGTGGCCGCGTCGGGCTCACGCACGAAGGTGCGCACCAGCCGGCTGCGTGAACGCTGGCCCTGCAGGTGCGCCAGCAGCGCCAGCAGCGGGCGCTCGCCGGCATCGAGCGTCAGGTAGTCGAAGTGGTCGAACACCCGCGGCTCGGTCAGTTCACGCAGTTCGGTGTTGACGAAGCCGCCACCCAGCACGGTGACGACGGACGGGTCGATTGCCTTGATCGTCTGCGCGATGCGGAAGGCCGCGTACACCGCCCCCGGGAACGGCACCGACAGCAGCACCACGGTGGGCCGGTGGCGCGCCAGCGCGGCCTCGGTCAACTCGCGCAACAGCGTGTCGACCAGCGTGGGCGGCGCGGCCAGCGCCAACGCCAGCGGCTCGAACGTGGCCTGGCTCTGCGCCAGGCTTTCGGCATAACGCACGAACTCGAAGCGGTGGTCGGCCGCCTCGCGGATCACGTCGGCCAGGTCGTTGAGGTAGAGCGTGGCCAGGTGGCGGGCGCGGTCCTGCACCCCCAGCGCGCCGAAGGCCCAGGCCATCGGGTCGCCACCGTCGGGGTCGTCGTACACGTCCAGCGACGCGAAGCGCGGGCCTTCGGGCAGGAACTCGCGGCCGGCGATGCGGTGCGCCAGCGTGGCGTCGCGCCCCTGCAGGAAGGCGATGGTCGGCGCGATGGTGGCGGCGTAGCGCTGGAACTGGTCGTCGAAGGCCGCCACCCGCGCGGTGCGGCGGGCCTCGGGCAGCGCCGCGATGCAGGCCCGCAGGTCGGCCATGCCGGCCGGCGACAGCAGGCGCAGTGCCAGCGCCAGCGCCAGGTCCTCCTGCACCGCCGCCACGCCCTGCGAGCGCAGGAAGCCGGTCAGGTACGGGGCCGACGGGTACGGCGTGTTGAGCTGGGTCATCGGCGGGATGAACGACAGCACACGCAAGGCGGGGAGGGGCACGGGGCTGGACATGGTGCGGCCGCATTGTCGGGGCAGGCGGCCTGCCACGCGCTGACCGTGCCGCCAGCCCGCGTCCGGCCGCGATAATCCGCGCATGAATCCGTTGCTGGGCAAGCTGCACCCCTACCCCTTCGAGCGCCT
>JAURXG010000457.1 GCA_030654555.1 Aquabacterium sp. | reverse complement strand
TCGTCGCTGGACGCTGCCCCTCGAAATCGCACGCGATCGTGTGTGAACCCGGCTTCAGCCGGTAGCGCACCCTCGTGTTCGGCAGGGTCTCGACGGCCGCTCCGTCATCCGCCTGGACCTTGACGAAATTGCGGCCGTCGCCCCAGTTGCGCCGAACGACGTACACGGTGAGCGCGTTCGGGTCAGGCGCGAACTGCTTGGCCTGCGCATCGGCGTTCAGACTCGGCACCGGGGCCGCGGTGCAGGTGATCACGCGGCCCTTGATGGCCTTGTGGCAGTACGGGATCTCGGCGGTGGGATCGGGTGCGGGCGGCGAGGCGCAGCCCGCCAGCACCGCAGCCACCAAGACCATCGAGGCACAGGTCAATCGGTTGGCAGTCATGGCATTCACTTCACGGTGAAGCGTGCGGTGGCGGGCTTGCCGCCGACGGTCACGACAGCGACGGCCTTGGTGCCGGGGCCGACCTTGAAGCTGCCGGTGGCTTCGAGCTTGTCGCCCGCGGGCTTCAGCTCGACCTCCTGCTTCTCGGTGCCGGTCAACAGCGTCACTTTCGCGCTGGCCTTGGACACGTCGGCCGGCTTGCCGTGGTCACGCAGGTAGAGCTGGATCACGGTGGCCTTGGCCACCAGTTCGTAGTCCATGTCCTTGACCTCGACCACGACGCCGCCATGCAGCGGCTTGTGCTCGTGGGCGTGGTCGTGCTTGTCGCCGGCGGCGAAGGCCGAACCGGCCAGGGCCAGGGCAAAGGTGGCGATAAGGGCTTGCGTCTTCATGGGAGTCCTTTCAGGGGGTGGGCGTGAACGAGGAATGGTTCAAAGCGCCTCGGCGTCCTTGTCGTCCATCAGCTGTTCAGCGGGCTTGCGCCCGAACAGCCAGAACATCGCGGGCGTGAGGAAGGTGTCGAGCAGAGTCGAACTGATGAGGCCGGAGAAGATCACTACGGCCACCGGGTGCAGCACCTCGGTACCAGGCTGTTCGGCTTCGAACAGCAGGGGCGCCAGAGCGAACGCGGTGACCAGCGCGGTCATCAGCACCGGGCTCAGCCGCTCCAGCGAGCCGCGCAGGATCATCTTCTGGTCGAAGCTTTCGCCTTCGAAGCGCATCAGGTTG
>JAURXG010000446.1 GCA_030654555.1 Aquabacterium sp. | reverse complement strand
GCCCGATGGGCCGCCCCTCTCCTGGCAGCCACCAGCACGGCCGTGGTGGCCACCTCGGCCCTGTTGGCGCTGGCCCTGCCCGCAGCCGCCGGCCCGGTGCTCGACCGCATCCAGGCCAGCGGCACCGTCAAGGTGTGCATCTGGCCCGACTACTACGGCGTCACCTGGCGCAACCCGCGCACCCAGCAGCTCAGCGGCATCGACATCGAGCTGTCGGCCGAACTGGCGCATGACCTGAGGGTCAAGCTCGAGTACGTGGCATCGTCGTTTCCCAGGCTGATCGACGACGTGACCGGGGACCGCTGCGACATCGCCATGCATGCGGTGGCCGTGCTGCCGGCACGCGCCGAGAAGCTGCGGTTCTCGCAGCCCTACCTGCAGAGCGACATCTACGGCATCACCACGCGCAGCCACCGCACGATCAAGACCTTCGACGACATCGACCAACCCGGCGTGCAGGTGGCCGTGCAGGCCGGCACCTTCATGGAGCCGGTGATGGCCGCCGCGCTGAAGCAGGCACGGCTGGTGGTGATCAAGCCCCCGCAGACCCGCGAGCAGGAGCTCGAAGCCGGCCGGGTGGACGTGTTCATGACCGACTACCCCTACAGCCGCCGGCTGCTCGACAACGCCGACTGGGCGCGGCTGGTGTCGCCCACCAGACCGTTCCACCAGCTGCCGTATGCCTATGCCGTCAAGCCCGGCGATGCGGCCTGGCTGAAACGCGTGGACGAGTTCGTCGCCGCCATCAAGCGCGACGGCCGCCTGGAGGCCGCCGCCAAGCGCCACGGCCTGGGCGAGATCGTGCTGGGCCGCTGAGCGGGCCGCTGCCGCACGCCGCACACCCGTCGCAACCGCCGCCGCATCCCGCGCGCCAACCCGGCACGACCATGGCACGATCGAACGACCTGCCGTTCTGGCTGCACAGCCGCTACGTGTTGGGCACCAGCCTGGTCGTGGCGCTGCTGCTGCTGGCCGCGGCACTGGGCTTCGTCGCCTACGAGCGGACGGAACTGCAGCAGACGGCGCTGGCGCGCAGCGAGCTGTACGGGCGGGTGCTGGAAGACCAGGCCAACCGCACCTTCAACGGCGTGGAGCTGGCGCTGGACGCCATGGCCGAGACCGCCCGCCTGCAACCGCGCGACGGCGACGCCGACCGCCTGTCGCCGCGCCTGCAGCAATCGATCCAGTCGCTGCCTTTCCTGCGCAGCATCAACCTGGTCGACGGGCTGGGCCGCGTGGTGGCCAGTTCATCGCCCAACAACCTGGGTGCCCGGGTGGACCGCCAGCGCCTGCTGTCGCCCGGCCCGCCGCGCGGTCTGGGACCGCTGCTGCCGGGCCGCGACCTGGCCGATCTGGGCGCCGAGGCCCCGCCGGGTCCCGACGCACGAACCGCGGCGCAATTGCTGCCGCTGGTACGGCCAGTGCACATCGATGGCCAGGGCGACTGGCTGGTGGCCATCGTCAACCCCGACTACTTCGCCAACCAGTACACCCTGCTGCTGGGAGACACCCCGCTGCGCGCCGCGCTGCTGTCCTACGGAGGCCAGTTGCTGGTGCCGGCCGAAGGCAGCCGACGGCTGGCCGGCGAGTGGCTGAAGGGCCATGCCGTGTTCGCCACCGCACTGCCCGCCGGCCGCGAGAAGGGCCAGTTGAAGGGCCCGGGCATCGACGGCGACAGCGTGTTCACCACCTACCGCACCGCCCGGCGCCAGCCGCTGGTGCTGGTGGTCGAAACCCCCGAGGCCACCGTGCTCGCCGACCTGAAGGCCATCGCGGTCAACGTGGCCGGCGGCACCGCGCTGCTGCTGATGCTGCTGGGGGCCTTGAGCTTCCTGGCCTGGCGCAGCCTGCGTGGGCACGAGGCCGTCAGCAGCGACCTGCAGACCGCGCGCGGTACGCTGGCCGCCCACGACGCCTTCACCGACCGGCTGTTCCAGATGAGCCCGATCCCGATGGTGGTGAAGAACGCCGACGGACGCTTCATGCGGGTGAATCGGGCCTGGACCGATTTCACCGGCATCACGCCCGAGCGGGCCATCGGCCACAGCCTGGGCCGCCTGTACCCGGCCCAGCTGGCCGGCCCGCACGAGGTGCAGGAGCAGATGGCCATCGCCGGCATGCACACCGTCAGCTACGAAGAGCAGATGCTCGACAGCGACGGCCTGCCGCGCGACGTGATGGTGCGGGTGACCCCCTACACCGATGCCGACGGCCAGGTGGCCGGCGTGATCGCCTGCCTGATGGACGTGACCGAATTCCGCGAGGCCGCACAGCGCACCACCGAGGCCAAGGAGGCCGCCGAACGCGCCAGCGCCACCAAGGGCGAGTTCCTGGCCAACATCAGCCACGAGCTGCGCACGCCGCTGCAGTCGATCCTGGGCTTCTCGGAGCTGGGCAAGGCCCGCGCCGCGTCCGACGAGCGGCTGCAGGGCATGTTCACCAGCATCCACGATGCCGGTGAGCGCATGCTGAGCCTGGTGAACAACCTGCTCGACCTGTCGCGGCTGGAATCCACCGTCGGCGAGATCCACCTGCAGCCGCAGGACATCGTACCCGCGTTGCGCGCGGTGGTCGACGAGCTGCAGGGGCTGACGCAGGCCCGCGGGCTGCGCCTGCAGGCCCCGGCCAGCGCTGTCCCGCTGTGGGTCAGCGCCGACGCGTTCCGGCTGCAGCAGGTGCTGCGCAACGTGCTGGCCAACGCGATCCGGTTTGCGCCCCCCGGCAGCACGATCCAGCTGGATTGGGGCACCGACACCGCCGGCAGGGTGCATGTCAGCGTGCGCGACCAGGGCCCCGGCATCCCCTCGGGTGAGCTCGACAGCATCTTCGAGGCCTTCGTGCAATCCACCCGCACCAAGGACGGGGCCGGCGGCACCGGCCTGGGCCTGGCCATCTGCCGCAAGATCATGGCCGGCCATCACGGCCGGATCACGGCGCAGAACCACCCCGGCGGTGGCGCGGTGTTCGACCTCTGGCTGCCCGCACTGGGCGAGGCCGAGGTGGCGGCGGTGCAGGCCCTGGCCCGGGCGCGGCACGCGACGGTCTGATCAGGCCGCGGCCGGCCCCGCCTCGCGCAGCAGCGCCTCGGCGCGCAGCAGCACCGGCTTGTCGACCATCTTGCCGTCCACCGCCACCGCCGCGCCACCGGCCGCGCTGGCGGCGGCGATCACGCGCTGCGCCCAGGCCAGTTCGGCCGCGCTGGGCGCCATGCCGGCATTGACCGGGCCGACCTGCCGCGGGTGGATGCACAGCTTGCCGGCAAAGCCCAGCCGGCGCGCGCGCTGCACGTCGATCTGCAAGCGGGCCTCGTCGTCGATGGCGGTGCTCACGCCGTCCACCGGCGCGCCGATGCCGGCCAGCCGCGAGGCCAGCACCAGCTGCAAGCGGAACGGCAGCAGCTCGTCCTCGGTGGCGTCCTTCAGGCCCAGATCCACCTGCAGGTCGATCGAGCCGAAGGCCAGGCGCTGAACGCCGGGTGCGGCGGCCAGCGCCGGCAGGCCCGCCAGGCCGGCGGCGCTTTCGACCAGCGGCAGCAGCGCGCGTGCGCCTGCGGCCGTCACTTTGGCCAGCGTCTCGGCGCGCTCGGCTTTGGGCAGCATCACCGCGGCCACGCCGGGCGCGCCACACAAGGCCAGGTCGTCGGCAAACCAGGGCGTGTCCAAGCTGTTGATGCGCAGCACCACGGCGTGATGCGGCCGCAGCCAGGCGGCCAGCGCAGCGCGGGCGGCGTCCTTGTCGGTGGGCGCCACCGCGTCTTCCAGGTCGATGATCACCGCGCTGGCCCCGGCCGCCAGCGCCTTGTCGAAGCGCTCGGGCCGGTTGCCCGGCACGAACAGCAGCGAGCGGTGCACCGGCAGGTCCATGCCGATGCTCACGCCAGGAATCGCGGCACGACCGGCGACTGCGCCAGCCCCCAGACCTGCGCGATCACCTGCCGCATCTCGGCCTCGCTGGCGCCGCTGCGGTAGGCGGCCAGGCGCAGCGCCTTGTCTTCCAGCTCGGGCCGGCTCAGCGTATTGCCGGGGTCGCCCTTGGGCTCGTCGACACGCGCGGCCAGCTGCCGTCCGTCGGTGGTGGTGACCTGCACCTTGCCGATCCAGCGCGCCGGGTAGGCGGTGTCGACCTCCTTGTCGAGCACCATGCTCACCTTGTCGCGGAACGCCACCACGGCCGGCGCCTTGTAGTCGGCGTCGAACTCGGTCAGCCCGGCGCGGCCCTGCACCGCCACCAGGCCCAGCACCGTGCCCATCGAGAACTTGGCCTGGTGCACCGTCTGCGGGTCGACCACCGGGCCCAGCACGTCGATCGCGCCCTGGTGCACCTGGGTCACCACCTTGGCCACCGCGTCGGCGGCCAGGTGGTGCTCGCGCATCAGCGCCTGCAGTGCGTCGGCCGCCGGGTGCGTGTGGCGGCAGGAGGCGTGGAACTTGAACGAGGTCTCGGCCAGCGTCCAGCGCGTGCCCAGGCCATCGGCCAGCTTGCCGGCATCGGCATCGGTGCTCATGCCGGCGGCCATGCCCTGCGGGCCGTCGAAGATGGCCTGTGCGCCGGTGAAGCCGTCGGCCGCCAGGTAGGCGGCGGTCAGCCCGGCACCGGCCGCATGCGCGGTGTGCAGCTGCTTGGAATCGGCCGCCGTGCGCAGGAACTCCCACAATCCGGCCGCCTGGGTGCCGGCCGAGCCGAAGGCGTGGCGCATCTGCGCGGCATCGAGCTTCAGCAGCCAGCCCACCGCGGCCGCCGCGCCCACGGTGCCGGCGGTGCCGGTGGTGTGGAATATCCGGTAATGTGAGCGGCCGAGGAACTCGCCGACGCGGATGCCGACCTCGTAGCCCACCACGCTGGCCGCCAGCAGATCGGCGCCGCTGGCACCGATGGCCTGGGCCACGGCCAGCGCCGGCGGAAAGACGACGGCCGCCGGGTGGAACACCGAGCCGTTGTGCACGTCGTCCTGCTCGGCGAAGTGCGAGGCCGCGGCGTTGGCCACCGCCGCCACCAGCGGGCTGCTGCGGCTGCGGTCAATCAGGATCTGCGACGGACCGTCGGCCGGCCCCATGCTGCGCATGAAGCGCACGATGCTCTCCACCGGCCGCGCGCCCTTGCCCGCCAGCGCCGAGGCGAACCAGTCGAGGAACAGGTCCTCGGCACGGCGCAGCACCGGCGCGGGGATGTCGTCGAAGCGCAGCGTGGCGGCGAACTGCGCCAGTGCGGCGGTGGGGTCTTGGCTCGGCTCTCGGGTCGTCATCGGGTCTCCCTCGTCAGATGGCGCCGTCTTGCGCCCATTGTTCGATCTGTGCGGTGTCGAAGCCCAGGCCGGCCAGCACGCTGCGGCTGTGCTGGCCCAGCGCCGGCACGGCGTCCATGCGCGCTTCGGTGCAGCCCGGGGGCAGCAGCGCGGGCACCGGGCCGGCGGGGGTCATCACCTCGGTCCAGCGCTGGCGGGCCTGCAGCTGCGGGTGGGCCCACACGTCGGCCATGCTGTTGACCTGGGCGTTGGCGATGCCGGCGGCTTCGAGCCGCTGCACCACCTGATCTGCGGTGAGCGGCGCGAAGGCCTGCTCGATCAGCGCCTTCAGTTCGGCACGCGCGGCGGTGCGCCGGGCGTTGGCGCTGAAGCGCTCATCGGTGGCCAGCGCCGGCTGCAGCAGCACCTGCTGGCAGAAGGCCAGCCACTCGCGCTCGTTCTGCAGGCCCAGCATCACCGTCTTGCCGTCGCCGGTGGCGAACGGGGCGGAGGGGTAGATGGTGGCGTGCGCGGCACCGGCGCGTGGCGGCGGGCTGGCGCCCTTGTACGCGTAGTACAGCGGGTAGGTCATCCACTCGACCATGCTCTCGAGCATCGACACGTCGATGTGCTTGCCGCGGCCGGTGCGTCCGCGCTCGATCAGCGCGGTGAGGATGTTGCTGTAGGCGTACATGCCCGCGGCGATGTCGGCGATCGAGCAGCCGGCTTTCGAAGGCTCATCGGGCGTGCCGGTGATCGAGACGAAGCCCGACTCGCTCTGGATCAGCAGGTCGTAGGCCTTCTTGTCGCGGTAGGGGCCGTCGTCGCCATAACCCGAGATGTCGCAGACGATCAGCTGGGGGTGCGTCGCGCTCAGCACCTCGTACGACAGGCCCATGCGTGCCGCGGCACCCGGCGCCAGGTTCTGCACCAGCACGTCGGCGCCTTCCAGCAACCTGGCGAGCACCGGGCCGGCCGCGTCGTGCTTCAAGTCGAGCGTGAGGCTCTCCTTGCTGCGGTTGGTCCAGACGAAGTGCGAGGCCAGGCCGTCCACGCGCGTGTCGTAGGCGCGCGCGAAGTCGCCCACGCCGGGCCGCTCGACCTTGATCACCCGCGCACCCTGGTCGGCCAGCTGGCGGGTGCAGAACGGCGCCGCGATCGCGTGCTCGAGCGTGACGACGGTGATGCCTTCCAGCGGCAGCATGTTCAGAAGCTCCGGGGCAGCCCGAGCACATGCTCGGCGACATAACTCAGGATCAGGTTGGTCGAGATCGGCGCCACCTGGTAGAGCCGGGTCTCGCGGAACTTGCGCTCGACGTCGTATTCGCAGGCGAAGCCGAAGCCGCCGTGGAACTGGATGCAGGCGTTGGCCGCCTCCCAGCTGGCCTTGGCTGCCAGGTACTTGGCCATGTTGGCCTCGGCGCCGCAGGGCTGGTGGGCGTCGAACAGCTCGCAGGCCTTCCAGCGCATCAGGTCGGCGGCCTCCACCTCGATGTGGGCCTCGGCGATCGGGAACTGCACGCCCTGGTTCTGGCCGATCGGGCGGCCGAAGACGATGCGGTCTTTGACGTAGGCGGTGACGCGGTCGATGAACCAGCGGCCGTCGCCTATGCATTCGGCGGCGATCAGCGTGCGCTCGGCGTTCAGGCCGTCCAGGATGTACTTGAAGCCCTGGCCTTCCTGGCCAATCAGGTTCTCGGCCGGGATCTCCAGGTTCTCGAAGAACAGCTCGTTGGTCTCGTGGTTGACCATGTTGGGGATCGGCCGCACG
>JAURXG010000444.1 GCA_030654555.1 Aquabacterium sp. | reverse complement strand
GATCTTCGAGGACGGCACCGACATCTACTGGGCCCGCAGCCGGGTGCTGGAGTACCTGAACTTCGCCTCCAGCCGCCTGCCCAAGGGCGTGTCGCCCTCGCTCGGTCCCGACGCCACCGGCGTCGGCTGGGTCTACCAGTACGTGCTGCTGGCCAGGAACAAGACCCTGGCCGAGCTGCGCACCATCCAGGACTGGTACGTGCGCTACCAGCTGACCAAGGCCCCGGGCGTGGCCGAGGTGGCCTCGATCGGCGGCTTCGTGCAGACCTACCAGGTCACCGTCGATCCGCTCAAGCTGCGCAGCTTCGGCATCCCGCTGATGAAGGTGTCGCAGGTGATCCGCGACTCCAACCGCGACGTCGGCGGGCGTGTGGTCGAGATGGCCGAGACCGAGTACATGGTGCGCGGCCGCGGCTACCTGCGCGGCAAGGCCGACATCGAGCAGCTGGTGGTCAAGAGCGAGGGTGGCACGCCGGTGCTGATCCGCGACATCGCGCGTGTCGAGATGGCGCCCGACGAGCGGCGCGGCCTGACCGAGCTGAACGGCGAGGGCGAGGTGGTGTCGGGCATCGCGATGTCGCGCTTCGGGCAGAACGCGCTGGAGGTCATCCACAACCTGAAGACCAAGGTCACCGAGATCTCCGCCGGCCTGCCCGAGGGCGTGACCATCGAGGCCGTCTACGACCGCTCCGACCTGATCCACCGCGCCATCGCCACGCTCCAGCGCACGCTGATCGAGGAGAGCCTGATCGTCGCCGCGGTCTGCGTCGTCTTCCTGCTGCACGTGCGCTCGGCGCTGGTGGCGATCCTGATGCTGCCGGTGGGCGTGCTGATCGCCTTCCTCGCGATGCGCGGGCTGGGCATGAACTCGAACCTGATGAGCCTGGGCGGCATCGCGATCGCGATCGGCGCGATGGTCGACGCGGCCATCGTGATGATCGAGAACGCGCACAAGCACCTCGAGCGGCTGCCGAGCGGCCACACGCCGCGCGAGCGCGCCGATGCGATGCTGGCAGCCTGCAAGGAGGTGGGGCCGGCGCTGTTCTTCTCGCTGCTGATCATCACCGTGTCGTTCCTGCCGGTGTTCACGCTCGAGTCGCAGGAGGGGCGGCTGTTCTCGCCGCTGGCCTACACCAAGACCTTCGCGATGGCCGGTGCCGCGCTGCTGTCGATCACGCTGGTGCCGGTGCTGATGATGCTGTTCATCCGCGGCCGCGTGATGCCCGAGGCGCGCAACCCGGTGAACCGCTTCCTGATCTGGGTCTACCGCCCGATCATCGCGGCGGTGATGCGCTGGAAGAAGCTGACCATCGCGCTGGCGCTGGTGGTGATGGGCGTGTCGTACTACCCGGCCTCGCGGCTGGGCAGCGAGTTCATGCCCACGCTCAACGAGGGCACGCTGCAGTACATGCCGGCCTCGCTGCCGGGCATGTCGAACACCAAGGCCGCCGAGGTGCTGCAGACGCAGGACAAGATCATCAAGGGCTTCCCCGAGGTGCACTCGGTGTTCGGCAAGGCCGGCCGCGCCAACACCGCCACCGACCCCGCACCGGTGGAGATGTTCGAGACGGTGATCAACCTCAAGCCCGAAGCCGAATGGCGGCCCGGCATGAGCACCGACAAGCTGATCGCGGAACTCGACAAGGCCCTGCAATTCCCCGGCGTCGCCAACTCATGGACCATGCCGATCAAGGCGCGCATCGACATGCTGTCCACCGGCATCCGCACGCCCATCGGCATCAAGGTCTTCGGCAAGGACCTGGTCGAGATGGAACGGCTGGCCAAGGAGATCGAGGCCGTGGTCAAGACCGTGCCT
>JAURXG010000388.1 GCA_030654555.1 Aquabacterium sp. | reverse complement strand
GCACCACCGGCACCTCGCGCACCACCTCGCGCGGCGCAGCGGCATCGGTGCGGGCGCTGGCGCTGGGCGCGTCGGGCGCCTCGGCCAGGCCGGCGGCACGGGCGGCGGCCATCTGCGCCGGGCTGCCGCCCTGTGCGGCGATCGGCAGCATGCCGTGGCGGCGCAGGTGGGGCAGCAGCGCCTTGAAATCCACCGCCGCATCGGCTTCGCGCAGCGGGCTCAGGTCGATCGCCACCGGATCGTTGTCGAACAGGCCCGGGCTGTCGGCAAAGCGTGCGTCGAGGGCCGCGGCCAGCGCATCGGCATCGGCCGTCTGCAGGCGCAGCGCGGTCAGCGTCCAGGCGGTGCTTTTCAGGTCGAAGGCGGGTTTGGCCGGCGGGGCAGGAGGCATGGGCGGGAGACAGACAGGCAGGAGGACCAACGCGGGCGGATCGGGGCGGGCGGATCGAGGCGGGCCGGGCGGCAAAATCAGCGCCGAAAGCGCAGCGCGCAGTGTATCTGCCCCACTTTGCCGGGCCGGGCGGCCCCGGCCGGCCAGCCAATCGCCGCAAGACGGCGACCGCGTCGGCGCCCTAGGCTGCGCGGCACTCCAAGGAAACGCCATGTCGAACACCCTCTCCCCACCCCCGCTGCGCATCGGCGGCGCCTCCGGTTTCTGGGGCGATTCCAGCCTGGGCGCGCCGCAACTGGTCAACAGCGGCCTGATCGACGTGCTGGTGTTCGACTACCTGGCCGAGACGACGATGGCCATCCTGGCCTCGGCCCAGCGCAAGAACCCCGACGCCGGCTACGCCACCGACTTCGTCGAGGCGGCGATGCGCCAGGTGCTGCCCGAGGTGGTGAAGCGCGGCATCAAGGTGGTCAGCAACGCCGGCGGCATCAACCCGCAATCCTGCGCCCGCGCGCTGGCCAAGCTGGCCGACGAACTGGGCGTGCCCGTGCGGATCGCGGTGGTCGAGGGCGACGACGTGCGCGAGGCCCTGCCCGCGCTGCGCGCGGCCGCCCCCGGCGGCCAGCTGAGCGATCTGGTCGGCGGCCATCCGGTGCCCGACAAGCTGCTCAGCGCCAATGCCTACCTGGGCGCCGAGCCAGTGGCGCGGGCGCTGGCCGCCGGCGCCGACGTGGTGATCACCGGCCGCTGCGTCGACAGTGCGGTCACGCTGGGCCCGTTGATCCACCACTTCGGCTGGACCATGGACCAGTTCGACCAGTTGGCGGGCGGCAGCCTGGCCGGCCACATCATCGAGTGCGGCTGCCAGGCCACCGGCGGGCTGTTCACCGACTGGGACCAGGTGCCCGACTGGGCGCACATCGGCTACCCGATCGTCGACGTGGCCAGCGACGGCAGCTTCGTCGTCGCCAAGGTGCCGGGCACCGGCGGCCTGATCAGCCCCGCGACGGTGGGCGAGCAGCTGCTCTACGAGATCGGCGACCCCGGCGCCTACCTGCTGCCCGATGTGGCCTGCGACTTCCGCCAGGTGCAGATCGAGCAGGTGGGCGAGCACCGCGTGCGCGTCAGCGGCGCCCGCGGCAGCGCGCCGCCGCCCTCGCTGAAGGTCAGCGCCACCACGCTGGTGGGCTGGCGCGTGGACGGCATGACGGTGATCGTCGGCATCGACGCGGTGGCCAAGGCCCGGCGCACCGGTGAATCGCTGGTCGAGCGCACCCGCGAGATGATCCTGGCCCGCGGCTGGGGCGACTTCTCAGCCACCCGCGTCGAGGTGATCGGCACCGAGACGCTGTACGGCCCCCGCGCCACCACCGCCCAGCTGCGCGAGGTGATCGTGCGCGTGGCGGTGCGCCACCCGAAGAAGGAGGCACTGGAGCTGTTCACGCGCGAGAAGGCCGCCCCCGGCACCAGCTGGTCGCCCGGCACCACCGGCCCCGGCGGCGGCCGCGGCGGCGTGTCGCCGCAGATCGTGCCCTGCGCCTTCCTGATCCCGCGCGGCGCGGTGCAGCCGGTGGTCAGGCTGGGCGAGCAGACCCTGGCCGTGCCGATGGCCGACACCGCCCGGCCGCTGGCGGCACCCGCCGCCCTGCCCGACCCCGCCCCCTGGGCGATGCCCGCCGGCCCGACCAGGACCGTGCCGCTGATCCAGCTGGCCTGGGGCCGCAGCGGCGACAAGGGCGACCTGTCGAACATCGGCCTGATCGCGCGCCGGCCCGAATGGCTGCCGCTGCTGTGGGCCCAGGTCACGCCCGAAGTGGTGAAGGCCTGGTTCGCCCACCTGGTCAAGGGCCGGGTCGAGCGCTACCACCTGCCCGGCCTGCACGCGATGAACCTGGTGATGCACCAGGCGCTGGAAGGCGGCGGCCCGGCCTCGCTGCGGCTGGACCCGCTGGGCAAGGGCATGGCGCAGATGCTGCTGGAGCTGCCGGTGCAGGTGCCGGCCGACTGGCCGGTCTGAGGCCCCGCCCGGTGGCGGCGGCGGCGGCGGTGCGATGATTCGCGCTGTCTCCCTCACCGGCCGATGGCCGCCCCCCGCACCATGACCCCTTGCTTCAGCGCCCGCCTGGCCCTCGCCAGCGCCCTGTTCGGCCTGCTGGCCACCGCCACCGCGCAGGCGGCCGATGCCGCTCCCGCTGCGGCACCGGCCGTCACCACCTCCACCACCACCGCCGGCACCACCGCCGGCACCAACCCGGGCGTGGGCGGCTCCGTCACCACCAGCAGCGGCCTGGTGTTCAAGCTGATGAAGGCCGGCACCGGCCCCAGCCCCACGGCCACCGACACGGTGAAGGTGCACTACCGCGGCACCTTGGCCGACGGCAAGGAGTTCGACAGCTCCTACAGCCGCGGCAAGCCGCTGGAGTTTCCGCTCAACCGCGTGATCAAGTGCTGGACCGAAGGCGTGCAGCGCCTGCAGGTGGGCGGCAGCGCCCGCCTGACCTGCCCGCCGGCCATCGCCTACGGCGAGCGTGGTGCCGGTGGCGTGATCCCGCCCAACGCGACGCTGACCTTCGACGTCGAGCTGCTGGGCATCGCCGGCCGCTGAGCGCGCCAGCCGGGATCGGGTCGCGCAACCGGCCCGTTCACGCCCAGTCAGGCGATCTCGGCCACCACCCGGTGCGCCGCCACCTGCTCGCCCAGGCTGACGTGCAGCGCCACCACGCTGCCGGCGCAGGGCGCGGCGTGCACATGCTCCATCTTCATGGCCTCCAGCGTCAGCAGCGGCTGGCCGGCGGTGACCACATCGCCCACCGCCACCTGCACGGCCACCACCCGGCCGTTCATGCTGGCGCGCAGCTTGCCGTCGCTGGCGCCTTCGCCGCCGCGGGTGGCCGGTGCGCGGCTCAGGTCGTCCACCTGCCAGGCGCGGCCGGCAAAGTGCAGCAGCAACTGATGGCCGTCGCGATGCCAGCGCGCGCTTTCGGCCAGGCCGTCGATCAGCACCCGGGCCTGGCCGGCCGAGGCCGCCACCAGCTGCAGCCGGGCGTCGTCACCGTCGAGGTGGGTGTTGAACTGGTCCGGCCCGGGCTGGGTCAGCGTGCCCTGGACCAATGTGCCGTTCAGCGCAAAGCGCTGCAGCGTGGGCATGCGGTGCGCCAGTTCACGCGCGGGGCCGGCATCGTGGTCGCTCAGGTGCAGCAGCAAGGCGGCCAGCGCGGCGGCGCGTCGGTGGTTGGTGGCATCGCCGTCGCGGCTCAAACCCGCCAGCAGCGTGGCCTGGTGGTCGCCGATGAAGGCGGTGGTGGCGCCGCCTTCGGCAAACACCGGATGCGCCAGGCACTGCGACAGGAAGGCCTGGTTGGTGGCCACGCCCAGCGCCACCGCGTCCTGCAGCCCGCGCTGCAGGCGGCGCAGCGCCTCGGCGCGGTTGCTGCCGTGGGCCACCAGCTTGGCGATCATCGAGTCGTAGTACGGCGGGATCTGATCGCCCGGTCGCAACGCATGCTCCACCCGCAGGGCGCCCGGGCCCTGCTCGGGCATCGACCATTCCCGCATCTGGCCGCTCTGCGGCATGAAGTTCTGCAGCGCGTCCTCGGCGCACAAGCGCACCTCGATGGCATGGCCCGAGAAGCGCACCTGCTCCTGCGTCAACGGCAGCGGCTCGCCGGCGGCCACGCGCAGCTGCCAATCCACCAGATCCAGCCCGGTGATGGCCTCGGTGACCGGATGCTCCACCTGCAGCCGGGTGTTCATCTCCATGAAGAAGAACTCGCCCTGCGCATCGAGCAGGAACTCCAGCGTGCCGGCGCCCACATAACCGATGGCCAACACGGCCTTGACCGCCACCGCGCCCATGCGCGCACGCAGGTCGGCATTCACCGCCGGTGACGGCGCCTCCTCGATCACCTTCTGATGCCGGCGCTGCACCGAGCAATCGCGCTCGCCCAGGTGGATGGCGTGGCCGTGGCGGTCGGCAAAGACCTGGATCTCGATGTGGCGCGGCGCGATCAGCGCGCGCTCCAGGATGACCGTGGCATCGCCGAAGGCGCCGAGCGCTTCACTCTGAGCGCTCTGCAGCGACGCAGCGAAGTCGACCGCCCGATCCACCCGGCGCATGCCGCGTCCGCCACCACCCGCGGTGGCCTTGATCATCACCGGCCAGCCGATGGCCGCGGCCTCCTTGGCCAGGCGTTCGGCCGATTGGTCCTCGCCCTGGTAGCCCGGGATCACCGGCACGCCGGCGGCCGCCATCAGCGCCTTGGCGCCGGCCTTGTCGCCCATCGCGGTGATGGCCGCGGCCGGCGGGCCGATGAAGACCAGGCCGGCCTCGGCACAGGCCGCGGCGAAGGCCGCGTTCTCGGCCAGGAAGCCGTAGCCCGGGTGCACCGCGTCGGCGCCGCTGCGCCGGGCCGCGTCGATGATCGCCGGGATGTTGAGGTAGCTCTGGCGCGGCAGCGGCTCGCCGATGCACACCGCCTGGTCGGCCTCCAGCACATGGCGGGCCAGCGCGTCGGCGCTGGAGTACACCGCCACCGTGCGGTAACCCAGCGACAGGGCGCTGCGCATCACGCGCAGCGCGATCTCGCCGCGGTTGGCGATCAGGATCTTGCTGAACGGTGTGGTCAGCGGCGTTGCGGTGCTCATCACTTCAGCGTCCGGTGGGGAACGTGCCCATGAACTTGCACAGGATCTGCAGCATCACCTCGTCGGCGCCGCCGCCGATGGACGACAAGCGGCCATCGCGCCAGATGCGGCTGATGGGGCTGTCCATCATGTAGCCCATGCCGCCCCAGAACTGCAGGCAGCCGTCGGATACCTCGCGGATGGTGCGGCCGGCCTTCAGCTTGGCCATCGTCGCCAGCTTGGTGGCATCCTCCCCACGCACCACCATCTCGACGCCGCGCCAGGCCAGGCTGCGCAGCGCCTCCACCTCGGTCTGCAGCTCGGCCAGCTTGTAGTGCACCCACTGGTTGTCCAGGATGCTGCGGCCGAAGGCCTGGCGCTCGCGCGTGTAGAAGATGGTGTGGTCGATCGCGCGCTGGGCCATCGCGCCGCTGTTGAGCGCGCCCCACAGCCGCTCGATCTGGAACTGCTCCATCTGGTACATGAAGCCCATGCCCTCCTCGCCGATGCGGTAGCGCTGCGGCACGCGCACGTCGTCGAAGTGCAGCTGCGCCGTATCGCTGGCATCCATGCCCACCTTCCTGAGCTTGCGTGCGACCGACACACCGGGCGTCTTCATCGGCACGATGATCAGGCTCTTGTTCTTGTGGCCCGAGCCGTCGCTGGTATTGGCCAGCACGCAGCAGAAATCGGCCTGCGTGCCGTTGGTGGTCCACATCTTGCCGCCGTTGATGACGTAGTCGCCGCCATCCCCGCCGACCTTTCTGGCCTTGGTCTTGATGCTGGCCACGTCGCTGCCCGAGCCGACCTCGCTGACGCCGAGACACGCCACCATGTCGCCGGCGATCGCCGGGGCCAGGAACTCGGCGCGCAGCTCGGCGCTGCCGCGGCGTGCCAGCGCCGGCGTGGCCATGTCGGTCTGCACGCCGGTGGCCATCGGGATGCCGCCGCAGTTGATGTCGGCCAGTGCCTCGGCAAACACCGCGGCGTAGCTGTAGTCCAGCCCGCTGCCGCCGTCCTCGACCGGCTTGTCCAGGCCCAGCAGGCCCAGCTCGCCCATGCCCTTGAAAACCTGGTGCGCCGGGAAGATCTCGTCGGCCTCCCACTGGTCGACGTAGGGGTTCACCTTCTCGGCGATGAATCGCTTGGCGGTGGCGCGCAGCGCCTCGTGTTCGGGGGTCAGTTGCATCAGCATGGGGGTGCCTCTTGGATCAGGGACGTGAGACGGAGAACTGCATCGGCTGCGGCTTGCGGGCATCACCCTCGCGGCACACCGCCAGCGTCATCGCCAGCACGGCGCGGGTATGGCGCGGATCGATCACGCCGTCGTCCAGCCCCAGCGCGCTGGTGGTGAACACGCTCATCTGGCTGTCGAAGCGCTGCTGGATGCCGGCTTCCAGCGCGGCGATCTTGGCCGGGTCGACCTCGCCCTTGCGGCGCATCGCCGCCTCGGTGACGATGCCCATGGTGCGGGCGGCCTGCTCGCCGCCCATCACCGCGGTCTTGGCGTTGGGCCAGCTGAAGCAGAAGCGCGGTGCAAAGCCGCGGCCGCACATGCCGTAGTTGCCGGCGCCGAAGCTGGCGCCGCAGTACAGCGTGATCTGCGGCACCGTGGCGCTGGCCACCGCTTGGATCATCGCCGAGCCCTGCTTGATCATGCCGCGCTCCTCGTACTGGCGGCCGACCATGAACCCGGTGGTGTTGTTGAGGTAGAGGATCGGCGTGCGGCTCTGGCAGCAGGCCTGGATGAAGTGCGTGGCCTTGGCCGCGCCGGCGTTGTCGATCGGGCCGTTGTTGGTGATGATGCCCACCGGCCAGCCTTCGATGCGCGCATGGCCGCAGACGGTGGCGCTGCCGTAGTTCTCGCTGAACTCCAGGAACTCGCTGTCGTCGACGAAACGCGCGATCACCTGCTTCATGTCGACCGGCCGCTTGTGGTCCATCGGCATGATGCCCAGCAGCTCTTCGGCGTCGTGGCGCGGTGGCTTGAAGTCGCGCGATGCTGGCACCGGATTCGGCCAGTCCAGGTGCCCCATCACCTCGCGCGCCAGGCGCAGCGCGTCGCGGTCGTCCTCGGCCAGGTAGTCGCCCAGGCCCGAGATCATGGTGTGCATCTCGGCGCCGCCCAGCTCCTCTTCGGTGGCCACCTCGCCGGTGGCGGCCATCAGCAGCGGCGGGCCGGCCAGGAAGGCGCGCGAGCGGCCGCGCACCATGATGATGTAGTCGCTCAAGCCGGTCTGGTAGGCGCCGCCCGCGGTGGACGAGCCGTGCGTGACGGTGACCACCGGCTGCCCGGCGGCCGACATGCGCGCCAGGTTGCGGAACAGCCCGCCGCCCTTGACGAAGCCTTCGACCCGGTACTTCAGCAAGTTGGCGCCGGCGCTCTCCACCAACTGCACATAGGGCAGCCGGTTCTCCAGCGCCAGCTCCTGGATGCGCAGCGCCTTGTCCAGGCCGCCGGCCTGCATCGCGCCGGCGTCGATGCCCGAATCGCTGGCCACCACCATGCAGCGGATGCCGGCCACGAAGCCGATGCCGGCGATCACGCCGCCGCCGGGCACGGTCTTGTCGGGGTCGGGCGTGTCCAGGCCATAGCCGGCCAGGGTGCACAGCTCGAGCCAGGGGGCGCCAGGGTCGAGCAGCAGCGCCAGCCGTTCGCGCGGCAGCAGCTGGCCGCGCGACTCGAAGCGCTTGCGCGACGCACTGCTGGCCGCCACGGCGCGTGCCTCGGCCGTGCGCACGCGCTCGATCAGCGCCAGCATGCCGGCGCGGTTGGTGGCGAAGGCGTCGCTGCCGGGGGAAACGGTCGATTCGATGACGGCCATGGCTCAGATCCCCAACTGGCGCGCGGCCAGGTCTTTCATGATCTCTTCCGAGCCGCCGCCGATCATCATCACCTTGACCTCGCGGTAGATGCGCTCGCTCTTGGTGCCGCGCATGAAGCCCATGCCGCCGAGGATCTGCACGGCGCTGTCGGCGCAGAACTGCATGCACTTGGTGGATTCGACCTTGGCCATCGCGATGCGGGCCACCCGCAGGTTGGGGTCGCCGTGGTGGTGCTGCTGGGCCCAGGCCAGGTCGTAGACATGGCAGCGCGCCACGTCGATGGCGCGCAGCATGTCCATCAGCTTGTGGCGGATGACCTGGCGCTCGCTCA
>JAURXG010000436.1 GCA_030654555.1 Aquabacterium sp. | reverse complement strand
GACACTGTCGCAAGACGCAACCGCGCCGGCGCGGCGGCGGACAGGCGCCGCCGCCCGGGGGATCAGGCCCCTTGCGGCAGCGGCACCATGGCCTTGAGCAGCGGCAGCACCGCGTCGGCAGGCATCGGGCGGCCGAGCAGGAAACCCTGCGCGCCCTCGCAGCCCAACGCGCGCAGCACGGCCAGCTGCGCGGCGGTCTCGACGCCCTCGGCCATCACCTGCATGTTCAGGCTGTGCGCCACCGCGATCACCGCGCGGGTGATGGCCAGGTCGTCGCGGTTGTCGGGCAGGCCGCTGACGAAGGACCGGTCGATCTTGAGGGTGTGGGCCGGAAAGCGCTTCAGGTAGGCCAGCGACGAGTAGCCGGTGCCGAAGTCGTCGATCGCGATGCGCACGCCCAGGGCCTGCAGCTGGCGCAGCGCCAGCTGGGCGCGGTCGGGGTCGGCCATCAGCGCGCTCTCGGTCAGCTCGACCTCCAGCGCATCGGATTCCAGGCCGGCCAGGGCCAGCGCGTCGTGCAGGTCGTCGACCAGCCGGTCGCCGGCAAACTGGCGTGCCGACAGGTTGATGGCGCAGCGCGGCGGCTCGAAGCCGGCGTCGCGCCAGGCGCGCACCTGGGCGCAGGCGGTGGCCATCACCCAGCGGCCGATCGGCACGATCAGCCCGCTCTCCTCGGCCAGCGGGATGAACTCGGACGGACTCACCAGCCCGCGTTGTGGATGCTGCCAGCGGATCAGGGCCTCCAGGCCGCACAGCGCACCGCTGGCGGTGTCGAACTGGGGCTGGTAGTGCAGCAGCAGCTCGTCGCGCTCCAGCGCCTGGCGCAGGTCGCCTTCCAGCGCAAAGAAGCGCGACGCGCGCTGCGCCAGGTCGGCGGTGAAGAACTGGAAGTTGTTCTTGCCGCGCGACTTGGCCAGGTACATCGCGGTGTCGGCGTGCTTCAGCAGCGTGGCGCCGTCGTCACCATCGGCCGGGAACAGGCTGATGCCCACGCTGGCGCTGACCTGCACCGTGCGCCCGCACAGCAGCAGCGGCTCGGCCAGTTCGGTCAGCAGGCGGCTGGCCACCTTCGACAGCGCCGCCGGCTCGACACAACCGCCCATCAGCACCACGAACTCGTCGCCGCCCAGGCGGGCCACCATGTCGCCGCCGCGCAGCAGCTGGGTCAGGCGCTGGGCCATCACCTTGAGCAAGCCGTCGCCGGCCTCGTGGCCGAGCGTGTCGTTGACGAACTTGAAGCGGTCCAGGTCGATGAACAGCACCGCAAAGGCCGTGCACTGCAGGCGCGCGCGGGCCAGCGTGCGCTCCAGCTCGTCCATGAACATGCCGCGGTTGGCCAGCCCGGTGAGGCTGTCGTAGCGCGCCAGCTGGATCACCCGCATCTCGGCCAGCGTGGCCTGGGTGACGTCGCTGGCCACGCCGCGGTAGCCCTGGAAGACGCCGTCCTCCTCGACCGGATCGCCGCTGATGCGCACGTACAGGGGCTGGCCGTTGGGCAGCCGGCTGCCGAAGGTGAAGTTGCGCAGCGGCTGGCGTGCCGCCAGGCACGCCGCGTAGTCGCGCGGATCGCTGCCGTCCACCGGCGGCAGCGCGTCCACCGCGCGCGGGCGGCCGATCATCGCCGCCGGGTCCAGGCCCAGGCGGGCCACCTCTTCGGACACGTAGGTCAAGCGGCCCTGAGCATCCTGCTCCCACACCCAGTCCGACGACAGCGCCACCAGGTTGGCCAGGCGCGCCTGGCTGGCGTGCAGCTCGGCGTGCAGCGCCCCCATCTCGCGCGAGGCCAGCTCCTGCGAGCGCTCCAGCAGGTAGCGGTCCTGGTCGGCATCGGCGTAGGCCCGGCTGACGCGCTCGACCAGCTGCGCCCAGGCCTCGGGCGCCGGCCCGGCGCCACCGGCCTCCAGCCCCAGCCGGCGCAGCTGGCGCAACAACAGCGGGTGCAGTGCAGGCGGCATCGTCGGTCAGGCCTCGCTGAACACCGTCACCGTCATGGTCTGGTTGTGCAGCTCGCTGCCGCCGCGACCGGCCGCGGGCGAGATCTCGCCGTAGGAGTAGAAGCCGATGTGGCCCGCACCGGCGGGCGCACCCTCGACGATGGTCTCCACCTCCTCCTCGGTGCGCTCGCCCAGCACCAGGCGGCGGCCGACGCAGCTGACCGACACCACCAGCGCGTCGCCCGCGTGGCCCAGCCCCTGGGCGGCCTGGGCCACGGCCACCGCCGCGCTGCCGACCAGGTTGTCGTTGGTGGTGCGCATCAGGCGCGCCACGTGGCCTTCGGGCATGTCGCCGGCAAAGGTCAGCGAGCGTTGCGCCTCGTCGATGCCCAGGATGGTGCGCACCAGCGGCTGCGCATCGCCCACCGGGTGCCGGATCGACAGCGGAAACCGCAGCGCCGCGCCCGGCAGGCCCTGCGCCAGGTCGCCCAGGTAGCTCTTGTACAGGTCGAGCGCAGGCTTGCCGTCCAGCTCGTACAGCACATGGCCGTCCGAGCGGGTGATACGCCGCTCGGGGCCGAAGTCCGCCCAGCCGCCGTCGCAGCCGCTGCCCACCCTCAGGCGGCGGCCGTAGAAGCCCACCGCAGCGATCTGCCCGGCCGCCAGCCGGGCGCCGGCCAGCACCCAGGTGCGCTCGAAGCGGCTGCCGTCGCCGGCCAGCCCGCCGGTGATCACCACGCCCGCCGGCAGCCCGCCGGCCAGGCCGGCCACCAGCGGCGTGCCGTTCACCCCCAGGCCATCGGACAGCACGAACACCGCGGCCAGGTCGTCGCCTGCGGCCCGCAACTGCGCGGCCAGGCGTCGGCCGGCCGCGCCCGATTGATCGGCGCTGCCGATGTCGGTGGCCGCCAGGAGCAGCCGGGTGTGCTCGAAGTGCGCCACCGCCACGCTCAGGCTGCCGTCATGCACCAGCGCGCCGGCGATCTCGCCCGCGGTGGAGCAGCCCACCACCACCGAGCGGGGAAAGGCCGTGCGCAGTTCGTCGAAGACCCGCGGCGCATCGGCCAGCTCGCGCGCACCGAAGGCCAGCACCAGGGTCTGCGGGCCGTCCAGCGCGACGGGCAGCGCGGTCGTCCAGCCAGTGGCGTCCTGGTGGTGGCAGGTCTTCAACTTCATGGCGTCTCCAGGGGGGTGCACGGGGTTCGATGCAGCCCGCAGGGTGCGTCCACGGGTTATCGGCCCGTTCGCTCGCGGCTTGAAGCTGGCGGCGGGCCGTGGCTTGCCGAAGTGTCGCCGGGGTGGCCCCAGGCGGCAGAATCGCCGCCATGCCCCCGGCCCCTTCCGCGCCCGACTCCAGCCCGCGGGAGAAGTCCGCCCCGCAGCGGGCGATGGAGAAGCTGGGGCTGGCGCGCGACATCGACCTCGCGCTGCACCTGCCCTTGCGCTACGAGGACGAGACCCGGGTGCTGCCGATCGCCGACGCGCCCGACGGCGAGCCGGTGCAGGTCGAAGGCGTGGTGACCGAGTCGCGCATCGAGCAGCGCGGGCGCCGCCAGCTGGTGGTGCGCATCGCCGATGCCAGCGACGCGCTGCTGCTGCGCTTCCTCAACTTCTACCCCAGCCACCAGAAGACCTTGGCCGTGGGCGCCCGCGTGCGCGTGCGCGGCGAGGCGCGCAGCGGCTTCTTCGGCCGCGAGATGGTGCATCCGCACTTCAAGGCGGTGGACGCGCACACGCCGCTGGCCACTGCGCTGACGCCGGTCTACCCCACCAGTGCGCAGCTGCCGCAGGCCTACCTTCGAAAAGCCGTGGCCGCCGCGCTGGCGCGCGTGCCGCTCGACGAGGTGCTGCCGCCGGGCACCGTGCCCCCCGGCCTGCCCACGCTGCGCGAGGCGCTGATGCGGCTGCACCACCCGCCGGCGGGTGAATCGATGGCCGCACTGGAAGACCGCAGCCACCCGGCCTGGCAGCGGCTGAAGTTCGAGGAGCTGCTGGCCCAGCAGCTGTCGCAGCTGGCCGCTCAACGTGAGCGTCAGCGCCTGCGCGCGCCGCAGCTGCGCGCCGTGCCCGGCGGCCTGCACGAGCAGCTGCTGGCCGCGCTGCCCTTCCAACTGACCGCAGCGCAGCGCCGGGTGGGCGAGGAGATCGCCGCGGACCTGGGCCGCGCGGCATCAGCAGCGGCGGCGGGAGCCGCTGCCGACAGCGACGGCGCCACACCGATGAACCGCCTGCTGCAGGGCGACGTGGGCTCGGGCAAGACGGTGGTGGCGGCGCTGGCCGCGGCGGTGGCGATCGACGCCGGCTGGCAATGCGCGCTGATGGCGCCCACCGAGCTGCTGGCCGAGCAGCATTTCCGCAAGCTGGTGCAGTGGCTGGAGCCGCTGCTGGCCGCGCGCGGCCAGTCCATCGCCTGGCTGACCGGCAGCCGCAAGGGCAAGGCGCGGGCGCTGATGGTCGACAAGGTGGCCTCGGGCGAGGCCGCGCTGGTGGTGGGCACCCAGGCGGTGATCCAGGACAGCGTGCACTTCGCCCGGCTGGGCCTGGCCATCATCGACGAGCAGCACCGCTTCGGCGTGGCACAGCGGCTGGAGCTGCGGCGCAAGCTGGCGCACGAACCCGGCCAACCCGCGCTGGAGCCGCACCTGCTGATGATGACCGCCACGCCGATCCCGCGCACGCTGGCGATGACCTACTTCGCCGACCTGGACGTCAGCACCATCGACGAACTGCCGCCCGGGCGCACGCCGGTGCTGACCAAGGTGTTCGCCGACGAGCGCCGCGGCACGGTGATCGCGCGCATCGCCGATGAGGTGGCCAAGGGCCGGCAGGTGTACTGGGTGTGCCCGCTGATCGAGGAGAGCGAGCACATCGACCTGCAGAACGCCACCGAGACCCATGCCCAGCTCAGCGCCGCGCTGCCCGGCATGGTGGTCGGCCTGCTGCACGGGCGCCTGCCCGCGGCCGAGAAGGCGGCGGTGATGGCGCAGTTTGCCGGCGGTGTGATGGCGGTGCTGGTGGCCACCACGGTGATCGAGGTCGGCGTGGACGTGCCCAACGCCAGCCTGATGGTGATCGAGCACGCCGAGCGCTTCGGCCTGAGCCAGCTGCACCAGCTGCGCGGCCGGGTGGGCCGCGGCGCGGTGGCCAGCGTCTGCGTGCTGCTCTACCAGGGCCCGCTGTCGCCGACGGGCAAGGACCGCCTGCGCGCGATGGCCGAGACCACCGACGGCTTCGAGATCGCCCGGCGTGACCTGGAGATCCGCGGGCCGGGCGAGTTCATGGGCGCGCGCCAGAGCGGCGACGCGCTGCTGCGCTTTGCCGACCTGGCCGAGGACGCACCGCTGCTGCAACGCGCGCGCGATGCCGCCCCGCCGCTGCTGGCGCGCCACCCAGGCGCGGCGCGCGCGCATGTGGCGCGCTGGCTCTACACGCGGGCGGATTTTCTCAAGGCCTGAAGCCGCGCTGAGCCCATGAAAAACGCGGGGCTGCCCGGTGGACAGCCCCGCGTCGGGGTGTTCAGGGCCGGCGGCGCGCCGGCCCGTCAGCTCACGGACGGCCGCGGCCGGCGCAGCTCATCACCGCGCCTTGTTGCGCCCCGCTGAGCAGGCCCTTGGCCTTGGCGGCGTTGGTCACACCGGTCATGCAGCTGACGAACTGGCCATGGTTCTTGGCACCGGCGGCGCATTGCTCGACGTTGACGTGCAGCAGCTGGCCGGTGGCCAGCGTGGCGGGCACGCCGCTGTCGCAGGCACCGATCTTCAGCGTCTCGAGCTGCCAGCCCACGTCCTGCATCAGCGCCGGGGTCAGGTCGAGGTTGGTCGCGCTGCGCAGGTCGCCATTGATCGCCGGCTCCATCAGCAGGTTGGGCGACGCCACGGTGTCGAAGTGCGAGATTGACGAGCCGAGCGCCACCGCGGAAGGTGCATACAGGCGGACAAGGCCGTCCGTAGCACCCGCCAGCCGAGTGGGATCGACGAAGTACTCGATACCCACAGCCGTCGGCACGGCCAGCGCTGTCTTGACCTCGTTGCCGTTGGCCTGCGAGATGCCAATGACGCTGATCGTGACCGCAGGCGCCGAGCCACCAGGGCCGAACGCACCCGCCGTGGGGTCTGCCGCAGTGGGTATGTTGGCGATCACCAGCGCCGAGGCACCTGCAGCCTGCGCGTTGGTTGCCTTGACCGCAAAGGTGCAATTGCCACGATCGACCAGCACCACCTTGCCACTGACGGCGTTGGTCAGCGGCTCGCAGGCATCGGTCGAGCTGGCACCCGCGCCATCGAGGCCGACAACGATCGAGCCGTTGAGCGTCGCCGCGCTGGCCGGGGCACCAAACGATGCGGCCCCATAGACGATCTCCTTGTTGACACCGCCAAACAGACGCACACCCTGGTAGGGGCCCAGAACCAACGGCGCAGACGAAGTCACCCGCGGACCGGCCCACACGACCTTGCCGGTGTTGATGGCGGAGAACTTCACCTCAGGCACCGTCATCGCATTCCAACGCTTGCCCAGCGTCAGGTCCAGCGTGTTGGCCATGTACACGTCGGGCAGGCCCGCGGGCATGCTGCCGTTGTCTTCACGAACGAAGTTCTGGAAGCCCAGGCCGTGCGCCACCTCGTGCATGAAGGTGTCGAGGAAGTCGATCTGCCCGGGGATCACCGGCGTGTTGTCCAGGCCGTAGTACCAGCCCGGGCCGGGCAGGCAGTCGGCCTTGCCGACGTCGCCGTTGAAGTTGGCCTGGATGTCGTCGTTGGACTGGTCGTCGGGACCGGGCACGTCCAGCGGGCCGGGGGTCAGGTCCTGGCCGGCCAGCGAGTTGGCCAGCGCCGAGCCGTACCAGTGGCCAGTCAGCGTGGCGCCGGGAAAGTCGGAGAAGATCTGAAGCGCACCGGCGGAGGCCAACACGCCACGGGCGCAATCGAGCCGGGCGAACGAGCCGCGCACCACGATGGTGGCGTTGCTGCGCAGCGTCTTGCCCCACAGCTCGAGCGCGCGCTGGTAGGCGATCAGGCGCTGCGCACCCACGGTGGTGCCCATGTTGCCGCCCACCGGCGCGGCCGGCGTGGTGTCGTTGAAGCCGATGCCCGGCGCGTCGACGTTGTTCAGGATGATGTTGGCGGCCAGGGCCGGGGCGGTCAGCGCCAGGCTGACGAGGCCGGCGGCCAAGAGCGATTTTTTGGTGTTCATGGGGTGGCTCACTCGGTCGGGGCTTGTTGCTTCAGCGCGCCATGCTCGTGCGCGGGATGGTCGTGCGATTGCACGATGCGGCCACTGGCGTCGCGTTGGCCTCGCACCGTCACCATGAACTCCGGCCCGAGCACCGCGCTGCGCATGCCGTTGGCGTGCTGGCGCACCACCAGCGGCTTGACCGCGGGTTCGGCGGGTTCACCACGCGCGACCCGGGCGGCGCGGGCGGCCGCGTCCATCTCGGCCATCTCCTGCACCGTGGCCGCACGCAGCCGGCCGGTTTCCTTGTCGCGCACCGCGCGCAAGTGTTGCTGTTCAGAGGCCGGTGCGGTCACCGGGGTGACATCGGCGGCGCTGGCGGCGGCCGATCCCAGCAGCGCTGCCAGCAGCGCGCCTGTGCGGATGGAGATCATGGTCGGAAAGTCCTTGCGTCAATGGGTATGAGCTTCGTGCCGTCGAGCCCCCGGCCCGTCTGGGGCCGGCGCCTCGCAGCGCCTTCGTGCGCGGCCGCATGTTTGACCGTCACAAGATCCAGGCAAGTTTCGCGCCCGAATCGGGCACGATAGGCAAGTGACCTGGCGATCACAACCCCCGCAACCCCGGGGCGGCTTTTCCCTAATCGGTGATGCCCGGATGGACGGCCGCGGCGCGCGCCGCGCAGGGTGCGCCGAAGTGCCGCCAGGCCACCGCCTGCCGATGCTGCTCATAATTCGCCCATGACCCTGACCGAGTTGCGCTACATCGTCGCCGTGGCCCGTGAGAGGCACTTCGGCCGCGCCGCCGAGGCCTGCTTCGTCTCGCAGCCTACGCTCAGCGTGGCGATCAAGAAACTGGAGGAGGAGCTGGACGTCAAGCTCTTCGAGCGCGGTGCGGCCGAGGTCAGCGTCACGCCGCTGGGCGAGGCCATCGTGCGGCAGGCGCAGTCGGTGCTGGAGCAGGCCGCGGCGATCAAGGAGATCGCCAAGCGCGGCAA
>JAURXG010000386.1 GCA_030654555.1 Aquabacterium sp. | reverse complement strand
GGCCCCGCCGCTGCGGCTACAGCGACAGCGGCCCTTCGCCACGCAGGCGCAGCAACTCGCGCACGTCGCGTGCGGCGACGACCATCAGGTCGAACACCGCCTTGTGCGCGGCCTTGCCGATCTCCTCGCCCGGCGAGCCCGACATGAAGTAGGCGGGCATCTCGACCGTGCCCGAGTCGTAGCGGCGCTGGTTGATGGTCTTGCCGGCGCTGTCGAGCACGGCCACCTCCAGTGTCAGCACCACCGTGGGCGTGATCGCGAAGCCGGCGTTCTTCAGCTGGTTGTACTCATAGCTGAAGGCGCTGACCTTGGGGCTCACGATGACGCGGTAGCCGCCCGCCGCACCCGGCAGCGCATTCGACTTGACGGCGCCATCGCGGAAGCTGTCGCCGAACACGGTGGCGGCGATCTCGCGGGTGATCAGCCCCAGCGGGATCGTCAGCGTGGTGGCGCTGCCGGTGAAGCTGGTCGGCCGGCCGGACCAGGGGGTGTCGTCGTCGGCCTTGGTGGTGTAGATCAGCACCTTGCCCGGCAGCTTGGCCGCTTCGGGCGTGGACGGTGGCGTGATGTAGGCCGCGTTGTAGGTGGCGATCGGCGCGCAGCCACCCAGCAGCGCGGCCAGCAGGGTGATCGTCAGCACCCAGGTGCGCCGGGACGAGAGCAGGTGATGGGTCATGAGGGTCCTTTCGACAAACCGAGGAAGGGTTTCAGCGCGCCGCCGCCGGCGGCAAGGCCAGACGCAGCGTCAGGTCCTCGGCACCCCGGCGCAGCAGCAGTTGCAGTTCGCGTGCGGCATCCGTCGCAGCCGACGCCGCGGCCACGCGTGCGGCCAGGTCGTCCGGGTCGCGCAGCGCCACGCCGTTGACCTGCAGGATCACGTCGCCCGCCTTCAAGCCGGCCAGCTCGGCGGGCGATTGCGGCGCCACCTGCAGGATGCGCACACCCGGTGGCGCTGCGGCACCGTCAGCGGCGGTCAGCCGCTCGACCTGCAGCCCCAGGCGCACCGGCGCCGGCGCAGCGGGGGCCGCAGCCACCGCTGGGGCGGCGCCCGGCCCGCATTGCATCGGCACGGTGATGAATTGCGGGTAGTCGTAGGCGGCACCCGTGCTGACGTCCACCCCGGCGCCGATCACCCCACCGATCAGGATGTTGCCGAAGGCCATGCCCTTGGTGGTCGAGGCCACGCTCACCGGATCGCTGCTGGCGCCCTCGCGGGTGCAGGTCACCTGCAGGTTGTTGTACGAGCGGCCCAGCGTCACGGTGCCGGGCGTGCTGGTCACGAAATACTTGCCCTTGTCGTTGCTCAACTCGCAACGCGCCCCGGGGCAGCCCGGCGTATCGACCGACACCACCTGGGTCGAGCCCGAGACGATGGACGCGCAGCCCTGCAGCGCCAGCAATGCCCCCATGACCAAGCACAGCCCACCGGCACGCCGGCTTGGTCTGCTGTTTGTGCGCATCGAATCCTCCCCCTTTGATCTGAACATTCGCCACAACAGAACGCTATCCCTTGCCGGCCCGGCCGAGGCGATCTGGATCAAGGCCGATGCGCGCAACGGCGCTTCTAAAATGCCGGGGTGACCGCCGACATCCTCAACATCGCCTGCTACCGCTTCGTGCCGCTCGACGACCTGCCCGGGCTGCGCGATCGGCTGTGGCAACAGGCCGACGCCGGGGGCCTGAAGGGCACGGTGCTGCTGGCCGAAGAAGGCATCAACCTGTGCCTGGCCGGCCCGCCCGAGGGCGTGGCCGCGTGGCGGGCCATGCTCGACGCCGATGCACGCCTGGCCGGTCTGGTGCCCAAGGAAAGCTGGAGCGCGACGCAGCCCTTCCAGCGCCTGAAGGTCAAGGTCAAGCGCGAGATCATCCGCATGAACCAGCCGGCCGTCCGCCCCGCCGCCGGCCGGGCGCCCGCAGTGCCGGCGGCGACGCTGGCGCGCTGGATCACCCAGGGGCATTGCGACGAGGGCCGGCCGATCAAGCTGCTGGACACGCGCAATGACTTCGAGGTGGATGCCGGCGCCTTCGAGGGCGCGGTGGACTGGCGGCTGCGCAGGTTCAGCGACTTTCCGGCCGCGCTGGCCGCGCACCGCGATCAGTTCGCCGGGCACACCGTGGTCAGCTACTGCACCGGCGGCATCCGCTGCGAGAAGGCCGCGCTGGTGATGCAGCAACTGGGGCTGGACCACAGCTGGCAGCTCGAGGGCGGCATCCTGAAATACTTCGAGGACACCGCGGGCGCGGCACCCGGCTGGCGTGGCCACTGCTTCGTGTTCGACGAGCGGGTGGAACTCGATCCGGCCTTGCGGGCCGCCCCGGAGCGCGCCGCCTGATGGGCCTGCTGCTGCGCCTGCTCGGCGTGCTGCTGATGCTGTCGGCGCTGGCTATCCCGCTGGTGCGCGCGCCCGACCGGGCGGTCGAGACGCTGGTGGCCCGCTGGGCGCCGCCGCCGTCGGAGTTCATCGACCTGAAGGGCCAGCTGGTGCACTACCGCGACGAGGGGCCGAAGAGCGACCCCACGCCCATCGTGCTGCTGCACGGCACCTCGGCCAGCCTGCACACCTGGGAGGGCTGGGCCCGGGCGCTGCGTGGCCAGCGCCGGGTGATCAGCCTCGACCTGCCGGCCTTCGGCCTGACCGGGCCGTTTGCCGGCAGCTACGCCGGCCAGACCTACACCGGCGCGAACTACGCGCGCTTCGTGCTCGATCTGCTGGACCAGCTGGCGGTGCAGCGCTTCGTGGTGGCCGGCAACTCGCTGGGCGGTGAGGTGGCCTGGCGCATCGCCGCCGCCGCGCCGCAGCGCGTGGCCCAGCTGGTGCTGGTGGATGCGGCCGGCTACCCGATCACCGCCACCAACATCCCCCTGGGCTGGCAGATCGCCCGCCTGCCGGTGCTGGGCCGGGTTGCCGAGCACCTGCTGCCGCGGCCGATCATCGTGCAGGGCCTGCATGCGGTGTATGGCGATCCGGCGAAGATCAACGACGCACTGGTCGACCGCTACTTCGAGCTGACGCTGCGCGCCGGCAACCGCGCCGCGCTGGTGCAGCGCGCGCAGCAGTGGTCAGCGGATGAAGGCGTGCAGCGGGTCACCGGCATCAGCGCGCCCACGCTGATCCTGTGGGGCGGGCGCGACCGCATCATCGCGCCCGCGCTGGCGCAGCGCTTCGAGGCCGACATCGCCGGCAGCCGGCGCCTGGTGTTCGACGACCTGGGCCATGTGCCGCAGGAAGAAGACCCGGTGCGCACGGTGGCGGCGGTGCAGGCGTTCCTGGCCGCCGCATCGGCCCCACGCTGATCAGCGCGGCAGCCCGGTGCGCAGGGCGACCAGCACCTCGGAGTGGAACTCGCGCCGGTACAGCACCCACAGCACCGCCCCGGTGGCGGCCATGAAGGCCCAGGCCGAGAAGAACCAGGCCACCGCGGCAAACGACAGGTAGTAGGCGCGCAGCCCGTCGTTGAAGGTCTCGGCCGCCAGGCCCATCACCCGGCCGGCGCGGTCGGCAAAGGCTTCGCGCTGGGCCTCGTCGCTGATCTGCTTGGCCTCGGGCGCGGCGGCCACGATGATGGCGCCGAAGCTGTACTGCCGCAGGCTCCAGGTGAAGCGGAAGAAGGCGTGCACGAAGATGCCCGCCAGCAGCCCCAGCTTGAGGTCGAACACCAGCTCGGACGTGCGCACGGCGAACGGGATCTCCTGCACCAGGCCGCTGGCCTTTTCGGTGGCGCCCAGCGCGGCCAGCAGGCCGCCGATGATCAGGATGCTGGTCGAGGCGAAGAACGACGGGCTGGCCGACAGGCTCTGCGTGACCGCGGCATCGACCATGCGGTTCTCGCGATAGGTGGCCTGCAGCATCCAGTGGCGCCGCCACTGGTTGGTGGTGGCCAGGATCGACGGCCGCGCGGTGGCCCAGCGCCTGGCCCAGTGCGCATAACCCACCCAGCCGCAGAAGAACATCAGCAGCGCCAGCCAGTCGGGCCAGGGCAGCAGCAGCAGGGGTTTGGGCAGCAGGTCCATGGCGCTGCACTGTAGCGGCTGGCCCGCGGGCCCGGCCCGCACGGTGGGCGCGCCGGCGCCTGCCCGCAAGCCTGCGGCCAGGCGCTGACTCAGCGCGCCAGGTCGAACACCAGCACCTCGGCGCCCTGCCCGTCGCGCAGCGTCAGGCGGGTCTCGTCGACCAGCCCCAGCGCGTCACCCGCCACCAGCGCCTGGCCGTTGACCGTGATCGCGCCGCGCGCCACATGCACCCAGCTGCGGCGGGCAGGGTCCAGCGTCAGCTCGGCCGACTCGTCGCCGTCGAACAGCCCGGCGCGGATGGACGCGTCGGCGTGCAGCGTGACCGCGCCGTCGCGGCCATCGGGCGCGGCCACCAGCCGCAGCCGGCCGCGCTTGTCGGCCTCGGAGAATGCCTTCTGCTCGTAGCCCGGCGCGATACCGCCCTGCGCGGGCAGGATCCAGATCTGCAGGAAGTGCGTGGCCTGGTCCTTGGCATGGTTGAACTCGCTGTGCCGCACGCCGGTGCCGGCGGTCATGCGCTGCACCTCGCCGGGCAGGATGGCCGCGCCGTTGCCCAGGCTGTCCTGGTGCGCCAGCGCACCTTCGAGCACGTAGCTGATGATCTCCATGTCGCGGTGGCCGTGGGTGCCGAAGCCGGTGCCCGGGGCGATGCGGTCCTCGTTGATCACGCGCAGGTTGCCGAAGCCCATCTGCGCCGGATCGTGGTAGTCGGCGAACGAGAAGGTGTGGAAGCTCTTGAGCCAGCCGTGGTCGGCAAAGCCACGGTCGGCGCTGCGGCGCAGGGTGATCATGTCGAGGTCTCCTTGAGGGCCACATGGTCGCACCGCCCACCCGCCAGCGGCTGCCGTTGGGCTTGAAGCGGGCGTTCAAATAAGATGAAGCCACGATGACCGCCCCCCGCCGCAACGCCCTGACACCCGATGCCCTGCAGATGATGGACATCATCGCCCGCACCGGCAGCTTTGCCGCCGCGGCACGCGAGATGGGCCGTGTGCCGTCGGCACTGACCTACAGCGTGCGCCAGCTCGAGGACGCACTCGACGTGCTGCTGTTCGACCGCAAGTCGCGCCAGGCCCAGCTCACCGCCGCCGGGCAGGAGCTGCTGGACGAAGGCCGCCGCCTGCTGGTGGAGATGGATGCCGTGGCCAACCGCGTGCGCCGCGTGGCCACCGGCTGGGAGAGCGAGCTGACCGTGGCCGCCGACGGCGTGATCTCGCGCCTGACCCTGTTCGTGCTGGTCGAGGGCTTCTATGCCCAGCGCCAGGAGGACGGCAGCCCGGCCGCCCCCGCCGGCCCCGGCACCCGCCTGCGCCTGCGCAGCGAGATCCTGGCCGGGCTGTGGGAGGCGCTGGTCAGCGGCCAGGCCGACCTGGCCATCGGCGTGATGATGAATGCACCACCTCAGCAGGGCATCGAGCTGCGCCTGCTGGGCGCGGTGGACTTCGTCTTCGCGATGGCGCCGCACCACCCGCTGGCGGCGGCCGAAGCGCCGCTGTCCGACGCGCAGATCATGGCCCACCGCGCGGTGGCGGTGGCCGATTCGGCCCAGCGCGTGGCGCCGGTCACGGTCAACCTGCTGCCCGGCCAGGACGTGCTGACGGTGCCGACCATGGCCGGCAAGATCGAGGCGCTGCTGCGCTGCCTGGGCTGCGGTTTCGTGCCCGAGCCGATGGTGCGCGAGCACCTGCGCACCGGCCGCCTGGTGGCCCAGGCGGTGCAGCGCGCGCGGCTGCCGGCGCAGTTCGGCTATGCCTGGCGCGCCGCCGCCACGCCGCAGCCGCGCAAGGCGCCGCAGGGCCTGGCGCTGCAGTGGTGGCTCAACCAGCTCGAAAGCCCGACCACCCGCCGCGCGCTGCTGGAGCGCCACGTGGGCCTGCCGGTGCCGCTGGAGTGATGGCGGGCGGCAGCGCGGGTTATCGGGGCCGCTTCGCGCCCTCGCCCACCGGCCCGCTGCATGCCGGCAGCCTGGTGGCGGCGCTGGCCAGCTGGCTCGACGCCCGCGCCCATGGCGGCCGCTGGCTGGTGCGCATCGAGGACGTGGACACGCCGCGCTGCATCGACGGCGCGGCCGAGCGCATCCTGGGGCAACTGGCCGCGCTGGGGCTGCAGTCCGACGAGCCGCCGTGGTGGCAGTCCAGCCGTGGCGCGGCCTACCAGGCCGCCCTCGACCGGCTGCGGCAGGTCGGCGCCACCTACCCCTGCGGCTGCTCCCGGCGCGCG
>JAURXG010000389.1 GCA_030654555.1 Aquabacterium sp. | reverse complement strand
CGGCCTCGGCCAGCGTGGGCAGGTGCGGATGCGTGGCCAGGCGCTGGCGCGCGGCCACGGCCAGCGGGCGCAGCCTGCCGCTGGCCAGCAGGCCGGCCGTGCTGTTGACGCTGAAGGCGGTGAAGTCGACATCGCCCGAGGCCACCGCAGTGAACAGCGCCCCCGCGTCCTTGAACGGCACGTGCAGCAGCCGCAGGCCGGCGGCCTGGGCGAAGGTCTCGACCGCCACGTGGCTGGCATGGCCGTTGCCCAGCGTGGCGTAGCTCACGCCTTCGGGTGTGCGTCGGGCTGTCTCCAGCAGATCGGCGACGTTGCGCAGCCGGCTGCCGCCGCCGGTCAGCAGCACGAAGGTGGCGCGGAACAGCAAGGTCAGCGGCACCAGATCGCGCGCCGGGTCGTAGGGCAGGCTGGCATGCAGCAGCGGGTTGACGGCCAGCGTGGCGGTGTCGGCCAGGTAGAGCGTGTGGCCGTCGGGCGGGGTGCGGCGCACGTCGCCGAAGGCGACGATGCCCGAGGCGCCGGGCTTGTTGTCCACCAGCACCGGCTGGCCCCAGCGCTGCGCCAGCCGCTCGGCCACGCTGCGGGCCACGACGTCGGGGCCGATGCCCACCGAGTAGGGCACCACCAGGCGCACCGCGTGATCGGGAAAGACCGCACTGCGGTTGGCCCACGCGCCGGTGGCGGGGCCGGCCGCGGCCAGCGCGGCCAGCACGGTGCGGCGGTGGATCAGGCCGGCGCCGCTCATGCCAGCACCTTGCCCAGCAGGGCCGCCGCCGACAGCAGCGCGGCGAACCAGAGTTCGAGCCGGAAGGTGCGGAACAGGATCTCGTTGAAGGCCAGCCCCGGGGCGCAGCGGCCGAAGTCGCGCCGCAGCTGCAGGGCGGTGGGCACCAGCACCAGCGGCAGCAGCAGGGCGGGCGAGCGCGCCAGCCAGGCCATCACCGGCACCAGCGCGAACGGGCCCATCACCAGCAGGGCGTAGAGCCCGCGCGAGGCAGCGTCACCGTAGCTGACTGCGAAGGTGTTGCGGCCGACCAGCCGGTCGTGCGCGATGTCGCGGTGGTTGTTGACGGCCAGGGCCGCGGCGGCCAGCGCGCCGATGGCCACCGAGGCCAGCATGCTGACCGGGCCGATCTGGCCGGTGAGCACCCAGTCGGTGCCCATCACCGCCACGAGGCCGAAGAACACGAACACCGTCAGCTCGCCAAACGGCGAGTAGGCGATGGGCTTGGGCCCGCCCATATAGGCCAGCGCGGCCAGCAGCGAGGCCACGCCGATCACCAGCACCGGCCAGCCGCGGTAGGCCACCAGCGCCAGGCCCAGGCCGGTGGCCACCAGGGCCACCACCACGATGCCGGCACGCACATGGCGCACGCTGAGCCAGCCGTTGGCCGTGGCGCGCGGCAAGCCGGTGCGCGTGCCGCTGCGCTCGGCACCGCGCACGGTGTAGCCCACGTCGTTCTGCATGTTGGTGACCACCTGCACCAGCAGCGCCGCGCCCAGCACCAGCAGCGCGGCGATCAGGTCGATGGTGCCGGTGCGGGCGAAGCCCAGCGTGGCGCCCACCAGCACCGGGCTGAAGGCCACCAGCAGGCTGTGCGGACGGATGGCCACCATCCAGGCGGCGACGGAGCCTGAGCGCACCTGCGGGGTGCTGCCGACGGACCCTCGGTTGGCTGTCATGCGGGATTCACTCCGGTGGTTCGACGCAGGCCACCCTGCGCTGCATTCTGGGCAGTCGATGCGGGCTCAAACTTGCGCAAGGTCAAGAACGCGGTCAGGTCCGGGAAGTCCCGGAGGGCCGCGCCGCCATCATGCGGCACGGCGTGTCGGGGGGCGGGTGCCCTCGTGGATGCAGGCGATGCCCAGGCTGAGGTTGCGGTAGCGCACGCCCTCGAAGCCGGCCTGCTCGATTAGCGCCTGGAAGGCCCGCTGGTCGGGGAAGCGGCGGATCGACTCGACCAGGTAGCTGTAGGCCTCGGGGGCCTGCGCGATCCAGGCGCCCAGGCGCGGGATCACGGTGAACGAGAACAGGTTGTAGAACGGCCGCACCGGGGCGTAAGGCCGCGAGAACTCCAGGCACAGGAAGCGCCCGCCGGGCTTGAGCACGCGCAGGATCTCGCTCAGCGCGTCTTCGAGGCGGGTGACGTTGCGGATGCCGAAGGCGATGGTCAGCGTGTCGACCGACGCGGTGGGCAGCGGGATGGCCTCGCCGGTGCCTTCCAGCCACTCGACGCCGACATGGCCGCGCGCGCGGCCGACGTCCATCATCGGCAGGCTGGGGTCGCAGACGGCCACCCGCCGGCCGGGCGCGGCCATCAGCGCGGCCACGTCGCCGGTGCCACCGGCCAGGTCGACGATGAACTGCCCGTCGCGCGGCGCGGCCAGGCGCACCAGGGTGCGCTTCCACAGCCGGTGGATGCCCAGGCTCATCAGGTCGTTCATCAGGTCGTAGCGCGCGGCCACGGCCTCGAAGACGCGGCGGATGCGCTGTTCGCGCTCCAGCTCGTCCACGCTGTGCTTGCCAAAGGTCTTGGACAGATCGGTCATAGGACTGGCAGCGTAGCAGAGCAGGCGGCTCGGTTGGCCGAGGCGCAACCTGGACTGGGCCGGCCATCGCAGATACTGGACCGAACATGCCCAGCACCAGCAAGAGCGCCGACCCGACCCTGCCACCGCCGGCCGGCACCATACCCCCCGTGGTGCTGGTGTTCGGCGCCACCGGCTACATCGGCAGCCACCTGGTGCCGCGCCTGCTGCGCGACGGCGTGGTGGTGCGCGCCAGCGGCCGCAACCTGCGGGCGCTGCAAGCGCGCAGCTGGGCCGGCGCCAAACTGGTGGAGGCCGACGCGCTGCAGCCCGAGACGCTGCCGGCCGCGCTGCACGGTGTGGACACCGCCTACTACCTGGTGCACTCGATGGCCGCCGGCAGCGACTTCGGCCGCCTCGACCTGCAGGCGGCCGGCCACTTTGCCGACGCCGCGGCCGCGGCCGGCGTGCGGCGCATCGTCTACCTGGGAGGGCTGATCCCGCCCGATCCCGACTCGGAGCACCTGATCTCGCGCCGCGACACCGGCGAGCGGCTGCGCCAGGGCCCGGTGCCGGTGACCGAGATCCGCGCCGGCATCATCGTCGGTGCCGGCTCGGCCGCCTACGAGGTGATCCGCGACCTGGTCAACCACCTGCCGTTCATGGTGACGCCCAAGTGGGTGCAGTCGAGATCGGCGCCGATCGCGCTGGACAACCTGATCGAGTACCTGGTGCGCGTGCCCCACATCGACGCCGCCGCCGGCCAGGTGCTGGACGCCGCCGGCCCCGACTACCTGAGCTACGAGGACGTGATGCGCCAGTATGGCGAGGCGGTGGGCAAGCGCCCGCGCATCCTGCGCGTGCCGCTGCTGACGCCCACGCTGTCGTCGTACTGGCTGGGGCTGATCACCTCGGTGCCGGCCAGCATCGCCCGGGCGCTGATCGGCGGGCTCAAGCACGACCTGCCGGCCGACGATGCGCTGCTGCGCCGGCTGGTGCCGCAGCGGCTGCTGAGCTTCCGGGAATCGCTGCAGGCCGCGCTGGAGGCCGAACGCAACCACCAGGTGGCCGCGCGCTGGACCGAAGGCCTGTTGATGTTCCGCGGCTTCCGGCTGGACAACGCCTTCTACGCCAAGCGCGCCGCGGGCAGCGCGCTCAGCAGTGCGCCGCCGGCGGCGCTGTGGCAGGTGGTCAGCACGCTGGGTGGCGACAACGGCTACTACTACATGGGCTGGTTGTGGTGGCTGCGCGAGATGATCGACTGGCTGCTGGGCGGCGGTGGGCTGACCCATGGCCGGCGCCACCCCACCGAGCTGCGGCTGGGCGACCGCATCGATTACTGGACGGTGCTGGGCATCGAGCCCGAGCGGCGGCTGACGCTGCACTTCGGCCTGCGCGCACCGGGTTCCGGCGTGCTGGAGTTCGACATCGAGCCGGTGGCCGATGGCGGGTCGCGCCTGACCATCACCGCCTACTGGCATCCGCAGGGCGTGTGGGGCCTGCTGTACTGGTATGCGATGGTGCCGGCGCACCTGTTCATCTTCCGCGGCATGAGCGCGGCGATGGCGCGGCGCGCCGAGGCGCTGGCCGCGCGCGGGC
>JAURXG010000387.1 GCA_030654555.1 Aquabacterium sp. | reverse complement strand
ATGAAGCTGGCCGAGAAGTTCGGCCTGCCGGTGTTCACCTTCGTCGACACGCCCGGCGCCTATCCCGGCATCGGTGCCGAGGAGCGCGGCCAGTCCGAGGCCATCGGCCGCAACATCTTCGAGATGGCGCAGCTCGAGGTGCCGATCATCGTCACCATCATCGGCGAAGGCGGCTCGGGCGGCGCGCTGGCCATCAGCGTGGGCGACCAGGTGCTCATGCTGCAGTTCTCGGTCTATTCGGTGATCTCGCCCGAGGGCTGTGCGTCCATCCTGTGGAAGACCTCCGAGCGCGCCAGCGACGCGGCCGAGGCGCTGGGCATCACCGCGCACCGGCTGAAGGCCCTGGGCATGATCGACAAGGTGGTCAGCGAGCCGGTGGGCGGGGCGCACCGCGACACGCGGCAGATGGCCTCGCAGCTCAAGCGTGCGCTGGTCGATGCGCTGCGCCAGGTCAGCGACCTGAAGCCCAAGGACCTGCTGCAGCGGCGTTACGACCGCCTGCAGGCCTACGGCCGGTACGCCGACACCAAGGACCGCTGATCGCGCGGGGGCGCTTGGCTGTTGCGCCTGCCCCGTTGCCGCACACCGTCGCGGTGGCCTTCAGCGGCGGGCGTGATTCACTGGCCCTGCTGCATGCGACCTGCCGAGCGGCCCAGACGCTTGGCCTGCAGGTGGTGGCGCTGCACATCCACCATGGTTTGCTGCCCGAGGCCGATGCCTGGCTGGCCCGTGCGCAGCGCTTGTGCACCCGCTGGCGGCGGCGCGGTTTCCCGCTGCAACTGCGCTGGGCCCGACTGAGCGGCCAGCCGGCGCCGGGCGAGAGCCTCGAAGCCTGGGCGCGCGCCGGACGCTACGCCGCTCTGGCCCGGCTGGCCGGCGAGGCCGGTGCCTCGCTGGTGCTGCTGGCCCACCACCGGCGTGATCAGGCCGAGACCGTGCTGCTGCAGGCCTTGCGGGGTGGTGGACCGGCGGGTCTGTCGGCGATGCCGGCGTCGGTGCAGCGCGCCGGCCTCACCTGGGCGCGGCCGTGGCTGGCGCAGCCGCATGCGGCGATCGATGCCTATGTGCGGCGCCACCGTCTGCGGCCGGTCATCGATCCCTCGAACGCCGATCCATCGCTGGCGCGCAGCCGGCTGCGCGGGCAGGTGTGGCCGGCGCTGAGCGCGGCCTTCGGCGATGCCGAAGGCGCACTGGCCGCCGCCGCACGGCGTGCGCAGGAGGCGCAGGCGGCCCTGACCGAACTCGCGGCGATGGACCTGGCCGAGCGTGTTGATGGCGCGGGCCGCTTGCGGGTGGCGGCCTGGCGGCAGCTGTCGCTGGCGCGCCAGGCGAATGCGCTGCGCGCCTGGTGGCAGTCGCAGACGGGCCGCGGCGCCCCCGATGTGCTGGTGGCGCGGCTGCTGACCGAGGTGCCGGCGCACGGCGCCGCGCAGTGGCCGGCCGGGCAAGGCTGGCGTGTGCTGCAGCACCGCGGTTGGCTGCAGGCCAGCGGCGATGCACCACCGCAGGCCACCGACGGACCGGTGCTGACCTTGGACCTGTCGCAGCCCGGCCACTGGCCGGCGGCTGGCTGGGGCGGCACGTTCGAGGTCGTGGTCGTGGCCGAACGCGGCGTGGCGCCGGCGCTGCTGCGCACCGTCACGCTGCGCCCGCGCGGCGGCGGCGAGCGCTTCCAGTTCGATCCGCGCAGCCTGCCGCGTGGCCTGAAGAAGCAGTTCCAGGCCGCTGCCGTGCCGGTCGAGGGCCGCGGCGGGCCGCTGGTCTGGGCCGGCGATGGCCGCCTGCTGTTCGTGCCCGGCCTGGGGCTGGATGCCCGCTGCCACGCCCCGCCCGGTGCACCGCAACTGGGGCTGCGATGGCGTCCTGACCCGGGCCAGTCAGCCCAGACCAAGGCTGCCGGCTAAAATGCGCGGTTGCGCACCGGGGCCGCGCCACGCTTGATCGATCCGCACCCGCGGCGCGATCGGGCACCGATGGAGCCTCGATTCAACCCCGACCATGGCATTGATCGTTCACAAGTACGGCGGCACGTCGATGGGCTCGCCCGAGCGCATCCGCAACGTTGCCAAGCGCGTGGCCAAATGGGCCCGTGCCGGCCACCAGATGGTGGTCGTTCCCTCCGCGATGAGCGGTGAAACCAATCGCCTGCTGGGCCTGGCCAAAGAGCTGCAGCCAGCCTCGCTGGACGCCGCCGCGATGCGCGAGCTCGACGCCATCGCCGCCACCGGCGAGCAGGTGTCGGTCGGCCTGCTGGCACTGGCGTTGCAGGCCGAGGGCCAGCCGGCGGTCAGCTACGGCGGCTGGCAGGTGCCGATCCGCACCGACAGCACCTACACCAAGGCGCGCATCGAGAGCATCGACGACGCCCGCGTGCGCGCCGACCTGGCCGCCGGCAAGGTGGTCATCATCACCGGCTTCCAGGGCATCGACGACGACGGCAACGTGACCACGCTGGGCCGCGGCGG
>JAURXG010000382.1 GCA_030654555.1 Aquabacterium sp. | reverse complement strand
TGAACGACATCCTCGACCTGTCGAAGATCGAGGCGGGGCGGCTGGAACTGGACATCTGCGCCTTCAACCTCGCCGAGACGCTCGCCCAGGCCGCCGAGCCCTTCCTGGCGTCCGCGCGCGGCAAGGGCCTGGACCTCAGGGTCGAGGCCGCGGACGTGGACGCCATGTTCGAGGGCGACCCGAACCGGGTCCGTCAGATCGTCGCCAACCTCGTCTCGAACGCAGTGAAGTTCACCGAGCGCGGGGCCGTCGTGGTCGAGGCCCGCCGCAGCGCCGACGGGGCCGTGATCCAGGTCCGCGACACCGGCATCGGAATGTCCCCGGACGCCACCCGCCGCATCTTCGACCGCTTCGCCCAGGCCGAGGCGGGCACCGCGTCGCGGTATGGCGGGACGGGCCTCGGCCTGTCCATCTGCCGCGACCTGGCCGGCCTGATGCACGGGACCATCGGCGTCGAGTCGAGCCCGGGCCAGGGGTCGTGCTTCAGCCTGGCCCTCCCATTGCCGGAAGGGGCCGCGCGCCAGTCGCCGCCGACGTCAGACCCGTCCGAACCCGCCGGGCTCGGCGACCTCCGCGTGCTCGTCGCCGAGGACAACCCGACGAACCAGCTGGTCCTGCAGCACCTGCTCGCCGCCCTGGGCGATATCAGCGTGACCGTCGTCGACAACGGCGCCGCCGCGATCGAGGCCTACGAACGCGAGGCCTGGGACCTGGTGCTCATGGACATCAACATGCCGATCCTCGACGGCGTCGCGGCGACGGTCGAGATCCGTTGCCGGGAGGCGGCGGGGGCCCGTCCCCGCACGCCCATCCTGGCCCTCACCGCGAACGCCATGTCGCATCAGGTGCAGTCCTATCTGGCGGCCGGGCTGGATGGCGTGGTGGCCAAGCCGGTCGATGCGGCGGCGCTCGTCGCCGCCATGAGCCGGGCGCTCGCGGCGAATGAGGCGGAAGACCAGGGCCGGCAGCTCGCCTAGCGCCAGGCGCGACGGGCCCTCCGCGGAAAACGCATGCCGCTGACGCGACGGCGCCTCGGGCCGGGCGCACTATGGCGCAAAGCCAATGGAGGAAGCCGCCATGTCCCGCATGCCCCTGGTCGAGCCGGCCGCCCTGCCGCCCTACCTCAAGGCCATCCACGACGCGACGCCCGAGGAGAACTGGCTGGGCCGCCATTTCGCCCGCGCCTTTGCGCCGAACCCGGACCTGGTCCAGGCCTACCAGGCCTTCTACCAGCCCTGGCACACGGGCGGCGCCGGCGTGCTGGAGCCCCGGCTGAAGGAGCTGATCCGCCTGCGCATCGCCACCCTCAACGGCTGCGTGCTCTGCAAGAGCGTGCGCATGGCGCCCGATGTGGTGGGCGAGGACGAGGCCGCCTCCGGCGTGGACGACGCCGACAACGCCGGCTTCACGCCCCGCGAGCGCGCCGCCATCCACTTCGCTGAGAAGATGGCCGTCGACCACCACAACATCGGCGACGACGACGTGGCCGCCATGCGCCGCCACTTCTCCGACGCCGAGTTCCTGGAGCTCTCCATGATGGCCGGTCAGTACATCGGCTTCGGCCGCGTCCTGGCCATGCTCCAGCTCGAAGTCGCCAGCTGCCCGATCTGAGGCCGGCGGCGCGCCTCCGGAAGGCCGGTGCGCGACGTCTCGCCGGTTGTGTTCACGGCCCCGGGCCCCTATCCGTGCGGCATGGACAGTCAGGCCTCCGCTGAAACGCCCCTGATTTCCAGGGTTTGCCGCAAGACGGGCTTGGGCGGCGCGGCCCCGTTCCTGCCCATGAGCCGGGCCGAGATGGACGCGCTGGGCTGGGACGCCTGCGACATCGTTCTGGTGACCGGCGACGCCTATGTGGACCATCCCAGCTTCGGTATGGCGATCATCGGCCGGCTGCTGGAGGCCCAGGGCTTCCGCGTCGGCATCATCTCTCAGCCCGACTGGCAATCCGCCGAGCCGTTCAAGGCGCTGGGCAAGCCCAGGCTGTTCTTCGGCGTCACCGGCGGCAACATGGACTCGATGGTCAACCGCTACACGGCGGACCGTCGCATTCGCAGCGACGACGCCTATACGGCCGCTGGCGAGGGCGGCCGGCGGCCGGACCGCTGCACCCTGGTCTACGCCCAGCGCTGCCGCGAGGCGTTCAAAGACACGCCCATTATCCTCGGCGGCATCGAGGCGTCGTTGCGCCGCATCGCCCACTTCGACTACTGGTCTGAGAAGATCCGCCGCTCGGTGCTGGCCGACGCCAAGGCCGACCTGCTGCTCTATGGCAACGCCGAGCGCGCGGTGGTCGAGGTGGCGAACCGGCTGGCCGCGGGGGAGGCGCCGCGCGATCTCGACGACATCCGGGGCGTCGCCCTGTTCCGCCGCGTGCCCGAGCACTACACGGTCCTGCACGCCGACGACCTGGACTCCGCCGACGAAGGCGCGGCCCGTAAGCCGGGCGACGTGGTCATCCGGCTGCCGTCGTACGAGCAGGTGGAGCAGGATTCCGAAGCCTACGCCCGCGCCTCGCGCGTGCTGCACCGGGAGAGCAATCCCGGCAATGCGCGGCCGCTGGTCCAGCGCCACGGCGACCGCGACCTGTGGGTGAACCCGCCACCGATCCCGCTCTCGACCGAGGAAATGGACGCGGTCTACGACCTGCCCTACGCCCGCGCCCCGCATCCGTCCTACGGCGACGCCAAGATCCCCGCCTGGGACATGATCCGGTTCTCGGTGACCATCATGCGCGGCTGTTTCGGCGGCTGCACCTTCTGCTCGATCACCGAGCACGAGGGCCGCATCATCCAGAGCCGCAGCGAAGACTCGGTGATCCGCGAGATCGAGGACATGCGCGACAAGGTGCAAGGCTTCACCGGCATCGTCTCCGACCTGGGCGGCCCCACCGCCAACATGTACCGGCTGCGCTGCAAGAGCACGGCCATCGAGGCCGCCTGCCGCAAGCCCAGCTGCGTCTACCCCGGCATCTGCCCCAATCTGGGCACCGACCACGGGCCCCTGATCAAGATGTACCGGCGCGCGCGGGCGCTCAAGGGCGTCAAGAAGATCCTGATCGGCTCGGGCCTGCGCTACGACCTGGCGATCCGCTCGCCCGAGTACGTGAAGGAGCTGGTCACGCACCATGTCGGCGGCTACCTGAAGATCGCCCCCGAGCACACCGAGGGCGGGCCGCTGGGCAAGATGATGAAGCCCGGCATCGGCAGCTACGACGGCTTCAAGGCGATGTTCGACCAGTACAGCGCCGAGGCCGGCAAGCAGCAGTTCCTGATCCCCTACTTCATCGCCGCCCACCCGGGCACCAGCGACGAGGACATGATGAACCTGGCGCTGTGGCTGAAGACCCACGGCTTCCGCGCCGACCAGGTGCAGACCTTCTACCCCAGCCCGATGGCCACCGCCACGGCGATGTACCACAGCGGCCGCAACCCGCTGAAGGGCCTGAGCCGCGACCCGGCCAAGCCCGAATTGCTGGAGAAGGTGGACATCGTGCGCAGCGAGAAGCGCCGCCGCCTGCACAAGGCCTTCCTGAAGTACCACGACGCGAAGAACTGGCCGCTGCTGCGCGAGGCGCTGGCCGCGATGGGCCGCGCCGACCTGATCGGCAACGGCAAGCGCCACCTGGTGCCCAGCTACCAGCCGGCTGGCACGCTGCCGGCCGCGGGCCCATCGGCGCCCACGGCCGCGCCCCGCCGCGGCACGCTGCTGACCCAGCACACCGGCCTGCCGCCGCGGGC
>JAURXG010000380.1 GCA_030654555.1 Aquabacterium sp. | reverse complement strand
GACAGCGTGATCCGCTTGCTGCCCGCGCTGATCCTCAGCCCTGCCGAGGCCGATCAGATGGTGGCGATCCTGGTGCCGCTGATCCGGGATTTCCTCGCGGCGCCCAAGGCCTGAAGTGCGCATGAAGCCGGGATACAGCCTGATGAAGCACTACCTCCAGTTCAAGGACCTGCGCGCCGAGGAATACGCCTACCTGTTCGACCGCGCGCACATCATCAAGACGCGCTTCAAGAACTACGAGCGCTACCAGCCGCTGGCCGACCGCACGCTGGCGATGATCTTCGAGAAGGCCAGCACCCGCACCCGCGTGAGCTTCGAGGCCGGCATGTACCAGATGGGTGGCTCGGTGGTGCACCTGACCACTGGCGACAGCCAGCTGGGCCGTGCCGAGCCGATCGACGACTCGGCAAGGGTGATCAGCCGCATGGTCGATCTGGTGATGATCCGCACCTACGAGCAGACCAAGCTCGAGGCTTTCCCGGCGCATTCGCGGGTGCCGGTGATCAACGGCCTGACCAACGAATTCCACCCCTGCCAGATCCTGGCCGACATCTTCACCTTCATCGAGCACCGCGGTGACATCAAGGGCAAGGTGGTGGCCTGGGTGGGCGATGGCAACAACATGGCCAACACCTGGCTGCAAGCCGCCGAGATCCTGGGCTTCACCGTGCACGTCAGCACGCCCGGCGGCTACGAGGTCGACCCGAAGGTGGCCGGCATCTCGTCGACCGACTGCTACAAGGTCTTTGCCGATCCGCTGGAAGCCTGCCGCGGCGCCGACCTGGTCACCACCGACGTGTGGACCAGCATGGGCTACGAGGCCGAGAACGAGACCCGCCTGAAGGCCTTTGCCGACTGGTGCGTGGATGCCGAGATGATGGCCGCCGCCCGACCCGATGCGTTGTTCATGCATTGCCTGCCCGCGCATCGCGGCGAGGAGGTCTCGGCTGAGGTGATCGACGGGCCGCAGTCGGTGGTGTGGGACGAGGCCGAGAACCGCATGCACGTGCAGAAGGCGCTGATGGAATACCTGCTGCTCGGCCGCATTGGCGGATGAGCACGCGCCAGACCTGCGTCAGCCTGGCGCGCCACGATGCCCGGTGGAGACAGCCGACATGAAGACCGCCGTTCTCGCCGACCTGCATGCCAACCGCGAAGCGGTGGAGGCGGTGCTGGAGCATGCCCGCGCGCACGGCGCGCAGCGCTGGGTGCTGCTGGGCGACTTCGTCGGTTACGGCGCCGATCCGGCCTGGGTGGTCGATCAGGTGCGCGAGCTGGTGCGCCAAGGCGCCATCGTCGTGATGGGCAACCATGACCAGGCGGTGGTGCGCGGCGCCTCGCCGCACATGCGGCCCGACGCCCGGTATGTGGTCGAGTGGACACGTGCGCAGCTCGACGCCGCGCAGATCGACTTCCTGGCCAGCCTGCCGATGACGCAGCGCCAGGGCGACCAGTTCTACGTGCATGCCAACGCCTGGGCACCGGCCGGCTGGGACTACATCCAGGGCAGGATGGAGGCGGTGCGCAGCCTGCACGCCACCGATTGCCGCTACACCTTCTGCGGCCACATGCACGAGCCCAAGCTCTACAACCTGTCGAGCACCGGCAAGGCCGGCGATTTCGTGCCGACGCCGGGCGTGGCCATTCCCGTGCCGCCGCACCGGCAGTGGCTGGTCATCCCCGGCTCGGCGGGCCAGCCGCGCGATGGCAACCCTGCCGCCTGCTACGCGATGTTCGACGAACCGGCCAGCGAGCTGACCTTTCACCGCGTGCCCTACGACAGCGACGGCGCCGGCGCCAAGATCCTGGAAGCCAAGCTGCCGCAGCGCCTGGCCACCCGGCTCGGCGACGGTCAATAGCCCCCCGCCCTTTCACCCGCCAGAGAGCCTGCGCCGTGGATTCCAAGATGTACAGCGATTCGCTGGGCTACACCGGCCAGGGCGGCCCCGGCGCACCCAGTGTGCTGGCGCCCGGCATGGTGATCGACCGCTTCGAACTGGTGGAGAAGCTGCACGTCGGCGGCATGGCGCACCTGTGGAAGGTGGTCGAGGTCAACCACCAGGGCGATTCGCGCCTGGAGCTGATCATGAAGGTGCCGCGCATCAAGGGTGGCGAGGACCCGGCCACCATCGTCGGCTTCGAGGTCGAGCAGATGATCATGCCGATGCTCAGCGGCCGGCATGTGCCCAAGTTCATCGCCAAGGGCGACTTCACCCGCCAGCCCTACATCGTGATGGAGCGCATCGACGGGGTGTCGCTGCGCCCGCGCCTGGACGAGGCCCCGCTGGCACTGGACGAGGTGATCGAGATCGGCTCGCGCGTGGCCACCGCGCTGCACGACCTGCACCGCCAGCACCTGGTGCACCTGGACGTCAAACCCAGCAACATCATGTTCCGCCCCGACGGCACTGCGGTGCTGGTCGACTTCGGCCTGTCCCGGCACGACCACCTGCCCGACCTGCTGGACGAGGAGTTCACCCTGCCGATGGGCACCGGCCCGTACATGTCGCCCGAGCAGGTGCAGTTCGTGCGCAACGATCCACGCAGCGACCTGTTCGCGCTGGGCGTGATGCTCTACCACTTCACCACCGGCGAGCGGCCTTTCGGCCAGCCCGAGACCGTGCGCGGCCTGCGCCGCCGGCTCTACATCGATCCGGTGCCCCCGCGCACGCTGCGCACCGACTGCCCGCCCTGGCTGCAGGAGGTGATCCTGCATTGCCTGGAGGTCAAGCCCGAACGCCGTTACCAGAGCGCCGCGCAATTGGCGCTGGACCTGCAGGACCCGAGCCAGGTGGCGCTCACGCGCCGCGCCGAAAAGCTACAGAAGAGCGGCGCGATCAAGACCTTCAAGCGCTGGTTCTTCGCGCTGGGCGCCGAGCCGGCACAGGACCGCGCCAACGTCGTCGAGCAGCTCGACCGCAGCCCGATCATCATGGCCGCGGTCGATCTGGACCACGCCACCACCGAGCTGCTGCAGCAGCTGCGCGAGACCGTGCGCCGCATCGTGCTGACCGAGCCCGGCGCGCGGCTGGCGTGCATCAGCGTGATGAAGATCGCCCGCATCGGCATGGACGACCTGGTCGACGCCGACGGCCGCAGCCGCCATGTCAAGCAACTGGTCGGGCTCAAGCACTGGGCACGGCCGATCAGCAAGGCGCTCAACCTCGAGGAGGGCCGGCTGACCTTTCACGTGCTGGAGGCCTCCGACGTGGCCGGGGCCCTCATCGAGTTCGCGCAGCGCAACCAGATCGACCATGTGGTGATGGGCGCTCGCGGCAGCTCGACGCTGCGCCGCCTGCTGGGCAGCGTGTCGTCGCAGGTGGTGGCCCAGGCCGACTG